>DGEQ01000001.1:5233-7004 GCA_002386045.1 Hungateiclostridiaceae bacterium UBA3922
TCGCCTTCTTCCGGGACGATGCCGGGATAAACGTCCACGTTGTAAAGCCCGTAACCCGGAAGCTCCGCATTGCAGACAAACCTCGAACCCGACAGGAAAGCCTCGTGATTGGCTTCACCCCGCAAAAGCGTACCGTAGACGAATACCTTGTATGTGTCCATACCGCGGCCATGCACCTCCCGTAAATCCTGCACTGTTTCTGCAGACGCCGGCCAAATGAACGCTCCGTTTGGCGGTTGAACCTTCTGATTTCCCATTACCCGGGCAACATGCGTGATAAAGCCTGCACCAGTCCGTCCATGCCAGTTTCATACTCCTGTCCGTTCAGCATATCTTTCTGCACGGCTTTTTCTTCTCTTAACTCGTCCTCTCCTAATATGATAACATACGGTATGCCTTCCTTGTTGGCATAGTCCATCGACTTCTTCAGCTTCCTGCCAGTCATGTCCGCATCCGTCCTGATCCCCTTGCTCCTCAGTCCAGTCGCCAGTTTCATGCAGATCTTCTACCTCCCTGATTTTTTCATTGAACCTGGTCCAGATTCCTGTGGTATCTGGTTTTATAGAAATAAAAAACACCACCCGGCATTTTTCATTCATGCCTGGATGGTGTTAACACCGACCTTGTCCGTCACACATCACCACAGGCACAAACGCGTACAGCGCTTGCACCTGTGACCGGGCTTACAGGCGCAAACGCCGCTTGTGGTGGTGATGAAGCTGTACGTATGTAATATTAAAAGCCACTTTCCATGACCATCCTCAGCGCCAACTTCGCATCAGCGCACAACGATACCCAGCCGTTCCAATATGTTCATTATAACGATATGTAACGCCCCCAAAACCAGGATCACCAGGAAAACCCGGCCGACAGTCCCAAAAACCAGGCCTGCCCCGGGCAATTTGCTGCTGCTTATAAACACCTTGCAGTCATTGTCTTCAGACCGGCCGCCCGAAACTTCGAGTTCAACATCTCCTCCCCAGTCGAGCCGGAATTTTCGCACCGAATATATGCCCTTTTTTGATCTTTTATTTCCGAAACGTACACAATTGCGACCCGTGAATTCTTCCAGTTCGATTTCCCTGTCGTCATTCAGATTCCTGACCCTGAATTCCATCCCGTCTATCAGGTCCAGGTTGGGCATCATGCGCCTGACAAAGCGGGTAAAGGCATACCGACTCAAAACGAAGATATAGTAAGTGCCTTCCCTTAAATCACTGTACACTGCTTTACCGGGTGGTGTAATTTTATTCGGGTCATCAAAAAATTCTCTCAATCTCCTGCCAGCCTGCAAAAACGTCCTGGCAATAAATAATATGCCAATGGCAAGCAATACAGCGAAAACAACCTGTTCAACATCGCCCATGGCCAATCCCCCTCTACTGACCTCAAATGATTTTTCATAGCTTTTATCACCGGTAACTTCCTGTCGCAGAGGCCACGCTCTTTATGGAACCTTCCGCTGCTAAACCGATGCACCGGGTAATGGACACTTTTTAACATTATACCAAATGTATCCATGAAAATGAAGTTATTTGTATTGCGATGGACACCCTTCTTCTGGCTAATGGCAGGTGCTGTCAACCGGCGTAACAGACTTTCAGCATCAAGGTCGCAAGCAGGCCGCGTTCACCATAAAAACGGGAGCACCTCTTTTTGAGGTACTCCCGTTTTATGCGATCACGTTTCTGCGATCCCGATAAACCTCTGCATGATGGCTGCGACCTGCGCCCGGGTGGCGTTGCCTGGAAGATAAAGTAGAAATCATTTT
>DGEQ01000134.1:0-2437 GCA_002386045.1 Hungateiclostridiaceae bacterium UBA3922
AGCCTATAGTTCATCCGGTATCCCTCCGGGTTCCACGATATCGTTGAAATCGGAAAAACGGTTGTCCTTGACGATGATGATGACGCTGTCGCCGGGTTTTATAACATCCCTGCCGTGCGGGATTATGATCTCGTTCCTCCTCACGATGGCAGCCACGAGGATCCCCTTCTTCAACTTAAGGTTCCGGAGCGGTATGTTCAGGAATTTCGTCGACTGCCCGGCTATGAATTCGAGGGCTTCCGCCTTGCCGTCTATGATCCTGTACAGCGTTTCGACGGGATTGCCCATTGCGTTCTTCAGACCCCTGACATACCTGATGATACCGTTGGCAGTGATCTGCTTCGGGCTCACCACACAGTCTATGCCCATATCCCTGATGAGCGATGCATAGGTTATCCTGTTTATCTTGGCCACGACTCTCTTCACGCCGCTCTGTTTCGCATAAAGCGCCGTCAGCAGGTTTTCCTCGTCACGTCCTGTAACGGCTACGAAGGCATCCATGTCCTTCAGGTTTTCCGACTCCAGTACCGTTTCTTCAGAACCGTCGCCGTTGATAATAAGCGTGCCGGGCAGCAACTCGGACAACTCGTAGCACCTTTCCCTGTCGATCTCGATAATCTTTGCCCTTATATCGGCCTCCTCAAGGTACTTCGCCAGGTAATACGCTATCCTGCCTCCGCCGACGATCATAACGTTCCTGACACGGTTGCTGTCCGGGACGACACGGCTGCAGAAATAATGGACGTCGGCCGGACGGCCGATGACGTATATCATGTCGTTTTCCTCGATCATGGACTCGCCGTTCGGGATGATGACCTCCCCGTTGCGCTGCACTGCCCCGATCAGTATCGTCGGGCATATGCCGGAAGATACGTCTTTCAGTTTCATACCTGCAACGGGCATATTGGCGGTCACCTTGATCTCAACGAGTTCGACCCTGCCTTTCGCAAAGGGCTCCACTTCCACCGCCGTCGGATGGCTCAGCACCCTGCCGATCTCGTTGGCGCATTCCAGTTCGGGGTTGATCACCATGTCGAGACCGAGTTCCCTCTTGAGCACAGCAAGCTCACTGGCGTATTCCGGATCCCTGATCCTGGCTATCGTGTGCGCCGCCCCAAGTTTCCTGGCGGTGAGGCAGCAAACCATGTTCATCTCGTCGCTGGTGGTAGCCGCTATCAACAGGTCGGCATCCTTAACGCCCGCTTCCATCAGGACCCTGGTGCTGACGCCGTTCCCCTTTATGCACATAACATCAAGGTACTCGCTTGCTTTTTTCAGCGGCTCCGGGTCCTTGTCGATAATCGTTACGTCGTTCCCCTCCTTCGAGAGGTTTTCAGCCAGGGCGTACCCCACCTTGCCATCTCCGATGATTATTATCTTCATCTCGATACTCCTGTTTGCACAGTTCAATGCATTTTATATCTTATGTCATATGGTATGCAAATCTCCGGCAAATAAAATATGAGGCTGTCAAAATGCCCCACAGTTGCACTGCTGAGGTATTCTGGCACCACACCGTGCATTCCTCTTTCCCTCTTCGGTTGTTGAGTAATTATACCATTTAGTCCCACGAAAATCAAAGCTTTCATCGGAACATCCAGCGCTGCCTCCGGTATGCAGTCAGCTATAGAACTTTTTTTCAGCGCCATTCTCACCGGTTTGCACGAATATTCCGTCCTGCTCCGGCTTTGAGTGACATAATCCGGTATCGCTCATATATTGACTTTAGGAGGCAGTTTCCTTCAGGAAACGTTTCCTCCGGAAGGCAGTTTTCCACTGGACAGCAGTTGCCGGGAGCCGGATCCGTTACATAATACGCATAATATGTATAAAACGTATGATCCGCATAATCTGCAGCATTGGCCAGGATACGCTGCAACAACCAGGAGGTACACATGATGGGTGAAAATCTTGTTCCGCTGCACCTGGTCCCGTGCGGGAAAAAGGCCAGGGTCAGAAAACTCATATCGAAGGGAAATGAGAGAAGGAGGATGCTGGACCTCGGCCTTATAGCGGGCACCTGCGTCGAATCGCTGCTGAGGAGTCCATCCGGCGATCCCACGGCATATGAGATAAGAGGAGCTGTCATCGCACTGCGTTCCGAGGAAGCATCGAAGATCCTCGTAGAAATGTCCTGAGCCGGCGGCGGCCTTTTGCATGTCTCCTGCCGCCGGCCCGGCCGGCGTGTCGGCGTGCATTCCGGTTACATGGCGTACATTCCGGTTATATGAAGATCTGCATTGTCCCATGTCTGCATATGCTCCCAGACAGGTCGTGTGATCCCTGCCTGGTAAAGGTCGTAATCACTGCCTGGTACAGTACGTGACCCCTGCCTGACATAAGCCAGCCAATATGGGCCGGGCATATCCTCCAATATTGGACAAGCATATCCTTAATATGGGCAGGCATACCCTTCAGTACATCCATGCGTGACTGC
>DGEQ01000134.1:2718-4856 GCA_002386045.1 Hungateiclostridiaceae bacterium UBA3922
GTCGGCCTTCACCTCAATACCCCAAGTCCTCGCCGACTATGATCACCTTGATGCGTCCCTTAACCCTCTGGTAAGCGGACACCACGTAGCTGCAGCAAATGCGGGCCGGGCTGCTGCAGCCGGCGGTCATGCCGGCCTCTCCCTGTGCCAGCGACATGCATTCCCCTTTTTCCCTGCAGTATGTCTGGCAGTCGAGCCTTACAGTATTGGCCGGCGCAGCGGTCCTCTTCACCCTGTCGATAGCTTCGTTTATGTCCTTTACTATCTTGTTGTATCCCGCGATGATGATGACCGATCTGGGGCCGTAGCATATCGCAGCCACCCTGTTGCTGTTGCCGTCCACGTTATACAGTTCGCCGTTCTCGGTGATCGCGTTGGCACTGCATATATATGTATCCGCGCAGAAAGATTCCCTGTATATCCTTTCGATGTCTTCACGGGTCAGCCCCTCCCGGTAGCGGTCCAGGAACCTGTAATTCCCTGAGCGGAGAAGATCGATGACACCGCATTCGAACAACGTCATGGAGCCTCCCACGGCAACTGTCTGGCCTTCCTCCATGAGTTCCCTGACCTTGCCTGCGACACCGGCCGCGCTTTCCACATAATAGGCCTGCATGTTGTTTTTCTCAAGATTCTTGACCGTCTTTTCGATTCTTTTTTCAATTATGGTTTTCAGGTTGCTGTCCATAAACTCTCAACTCCCGTCCGTGAATATTTCGCCCATGTGCCCGCAGAACGCTGTGCCGGTATGCCCGTTCGCCTTTCCTGCGGGTACGCTATACCCCTATAGATTATACCATGCCTGCACCTGGAAAATCATAATGTACCCGTCATACAGAAACAACGGCATGGCTGTTCCACAGAATTGGCGATGACGGAGGAACACCCTGCAAAATGAGACCGGCACCGGTTTTCCATGATCATCACGGAAACGACCGGTGCCGGTCCCAGCTTATTGGCCAATGTGTCTGCGGCAGGCCGACTGCAGTTTTTATTTCAAAGCTGATTCAGGTCTGAAAACGATACCGGTGCAAAACCGATACCGACGCCTTGCCGATGCTTATCCTACAGCCAGCACCACTACCGACTTAGGCGGCATCTCTATCCTCAGCACGCCGTTTTTCAGGCTTGCTCCATTGAATCGTGCAGGCTTGATGTTTTCAGGCGCATCGAACGTGTTGTGCGCGTTCATCGCAGGCGCGGTCAGGATGGTGCCGCTGACGCCGGAAACTTCTGTGCCGCGCAGCTGGCAGTCGATCTCCACATCCTTTTCATGGCTCAGGTTGCAGATGGAGATGTGGATCACACCGTCTTTATCCATCGATGCCGAAGCGCTGACCTGCGGGATCGCATCGTCGCCAAAGCGGTACTCTTCGTTCTCCAGGTTCACCTGCAGCAGGTCCGCCTCCTGGTGCACCTTGTACATGTCAAATACGTGGTATGTGGGTGTCAGGACCATCTTTTCGCCTTCCGTCAGTATGATGGCCTGCAAGACGTTTACCATCTGGGCGATATTCGCCATCTTCACCCTGTCGCAGTGGTTGTTGAAGATGTTGAGGTTGATGCCTGCCACCAGCGCATCCCTCAGGGTGTTCTGCTGGTACAGGAAGCCCGGATTGGTGCCCGGTTCAACGTCATACCATGTTCCCCATTCGTCGACGATCAGTCCGACCCTCTTCTCAGGATCGTACTGGTCCATTATAGTCGAATGGCGCGTTACAAGCTCTTCCATGAACAGTGTCTTCCTGAGCGTATCGAACCACTTAGCCTCGTCGAAATCCACGGCCGATCCCTTATTGCTCCAGTCGCCAGGAACCGTGTAATAGTGCAGGCTCAGTCCGTCCATCATGTTGCCGGCTTCCCTCATCAGGACCTCCGTCCACCGGTAGTCCCCGGCATTGGCACCGCAGGCTATCTTATATATCCTGTTTCCGGCGAAATTCCTGATGTAAGTCGCGTACCTGCGGTATTCGTCAGCATAATACTCTGGCCGCATATTGCCGCCGCAGCCCCAGTTCTCGTTGCCGACGCCGAAGTACGTCAGCTTCCAGGGCTCCTCTCTGCCGTTGGCTCTCCTGAGATCGGCCATCGGTGATTTCCCGTCAAAGGTGATATATTCTATCCACTGCTGCATCTCC
>DGEQ01000134.1:5125-7037 GCA_002386045.1 Hungateiclostridiaceae bacterium UBA3922
CGCAGGACCGGTATCTTTATGGCTTTAAGGGCCTTGATGACATCATTGCGGATACCGTCCGTGTTCGGGATCGGAGAATCCTTTCCGACCCATATCCCGCCGTAAATACACCTGCCAAGGTGCTCTGAAAAATGGCCGTAAATATGCCTGCTTATTTTCCCCTTCCTGACATCAGCATCCAACACCATTTTTACCATGTCGTATCTCCATCCCTCTCCGGTTTGAATAATATTGTAAGGTAAATCGTTTTACTTCCAATAAAATTATATTCCTGTTTGGGCAAAGTGTCAACCATGATCGGCCCGACCCGGCAGCAGAAGAAGCCTGTGAAAAGGCGGCTCCATCGCAGAACGCGACGACCCGCCTGTCCTCCCGTGACCTTTACTGTCAAATGCACTTTTTCAGTTTATTTTCTTAACGGAATCACGCTCGATTATCCGGCACGGCATCTTTATTATTCCCGAGTCCGGCCTGACCTCGTATCCTTCGGTGAGCATCCTGATCATGACTTCTGCAGACTTTATGCCTATCTCGGAAAACGGTATCTCGTTCGTCGTAAGGGCAGGCTTCAGGTAGCCGGAAATCTCCATGTTGTCATACCCGGCTATGGATATGTCCTCTCCTGCCTTCATATCGTGTTCATACAGGTAGTCATAGACGCCTGCTGCCATATCGTCATTCAGGCAGAAAATCGCCGTGACGCCTTCCCTGATCAGCCCGCCGGCTTCCCTGTAGCCTGAATCCCGTTTCCAGTTGCCATACCTTATCCAGTCCGGATTGAACGGGATCCTTTCTTCATACAGCGCCTTCTGCAGCCCGAGTATCCTTTTCTGGGTATGCAGGTTGTCGGCAGTCCCGGCTATCACGCCGATTTTCCGGTGCCCCCTGGAAATGAGGTACCGGGTCATATCGTATCCGCCCTTTTCGTCATCTATGACGACTGAGGCGAACTTGGGCGATCTCGAATAAGCGTACACAACGATCGCCGGGACCTCGAAATCATCAGGGAAGCAGTTGATCACCCTGCCGTGGCCGGCTACATATATGATGCCGTCGACTTTTATCGAAATCAGTTCGCGGATCGCAGGCCTGAGGACCGACTGCAGCTTTTCCTCGTCGTCGTACCAGGTGTCTTTCCACTTGTCATACATTCGCATGTTTATGAGTACCGTCCTGTAATGCATGTCCTCACAGTATGCCATGATCCTCTCGATGATCGGAGGCGAACTGAACTGGAGCAGGTCCTCGGCAATNNGTAATCAAACTTCTTTCCTCTCTCTATCCAGGATTTTCAAATCGCATAATACCTCGACTTTATCATAATACCCAAGTAAAACGCTTTGGTAAAGTGGCAGAATAGATAAAAATGATATTAGGCTATAAGGCATTTTGCGGTGATAAAATTTTACCATCTTTTTAATTGATCTTTCGCCCGGCATAGTTCGCTACAGTCGCATCATGGGTCACCAAAATGATGGTTTTGTCTTCCCCGTTGAGCTTTTTGAGCAATTTCATTATTATCTCGCCGTTTTCGCTGTCCAGGTTCCCCGTCGGTTCATCCGCGAGGATGACCCTTGGATCGTTCGCCGGGGCCCTGGCTATCGCCACCCGCAGCTGCTCACCTCCGGACAGCTGCGAAGGGGCTCTGTCAATATACGCTATTAAGGCTTCGGAAAGGCTGCCTGCTGAAGGGCGATAAAAAGAAGTGTTATGTAAAAAAGCAGGGCGGTCCATGGTACATAAACCGACCTGCTCTTTTGATTATTGTATGCTTACTGTATATCGATTTTCCTGCCCTTTGATTGCTCCGCTTTCGGCACCGTGACCGTCAGGATGCCGTCCCGGTATTCAGCCCCGGCCTCCTCCGTCTTTACTTCGGCCGGTATTTCGCTCAACAAACTCTGCGAGTGCG
>DGEQ01000153.1:0-7377 GCA_002386045.1 Hungateiclostridiaceae bacterium UBA3922
ACCCACTTCGACCCGGAGATCGTGGAAGTATTGCTCGAATGTGAAGAAGAGATAAATGAAATGTATAACAGGACAGGCCCTGGCGAACCAGGCACTGAACCTGCTGCGACAGCACTCAGGGGCTGATCATCAAGCCGGAAGATCCTTTTATTCCGGGCATTTCAGGATCTGCCCCCGAATTTCGCGATGTAGTTGTCGATTTCTTTCTGTATGGTCATAATGGCCTTTTCGCGGCCTTCCACCTCGGCCACTTCGGTCTCTGACTGCTCCAGTTCCTTGTATACGCTGAAGAAGTGCGTCATCTCGAGGGAGATGTGTTTCGGCAGTTCTGAAACATCCCTGTAGCAGTTGTAACTCGGGTCCTTGAAAGGGATAGCGATGATCTTGCTGTCCTTTCTGCCGTTGTCGATCATGGTGAACATCCCGATGGGATAACACCGTACGAGCGTCATCGGATTGATCGGCTCTGAACACAGGATCAGCACGTCCAGCGGATCATTGTCGTCTCCGTATGTGCGAGGAATGAAGCCGTAATTTGCCGGGTAATGCGTGGAAGTCGAAAGTATGCGGTCAAGGACAAGCATCCCTGTCTCCTTGTCAAGTTCATACTTGGTCTTTGAGCCTTTCCGGATCTCCACCACCGCGTAAAAGTCCTCGGCGCTGATACGATCCGGCGAGATATCATGCCAGACGTTCAATAGATATCCCCTCCTGTCAGTGTTATTTCCACCAGACGGCATTAGTCTGATAAATTGTCTTTATTATAACAACATTGCCATCCCGGGGCAACTTATGCAGCATCATATCGGGCATACCGCGGGAAAAAGAGTCGGCAGGCCCGGCAGGTGGAACTTAAGATTGAAAGGATCCGTCGCATTTATTAGAATAATATAATAGTAATAATTGAGAGTCTATGGAATATTATGCAAATAATGCAACGGAACATGGAAGAAGAGATTCGGATATGCGGAGGAAGATAGCAACCGCCAAACTTGTATCGGTGCTGATCAGCATCCTGCTCATCGCTGCGCTGGCAGCCGGCTGCGTCAGCATCGGGCGCAGGGACGGTGTGGAAACAGGCACGACAGACGACAGCAGTGTAGATAAGGCCGAAGAGCAGGATAATGGAGACATGCCGGCCCAGGAGCAGCCGGCAGGCAACGGGGGCGCTGCGGCTGAAGACGCGGGCGGAGCGGAGGAGGAAATACCTGCCCTTTCAGACGAGGAAATAAACGGGATGTACCAGAAAGCTCTCGAAGCTTTGGGCTGGTTCGAATTCGGCACCATGCCCGCGGACTATTCAGACACCAGGGAAGCGGACGGGTACGAGTACTACAGGGTGACCCATGACACTATCAAAACATATGATGCCCTAAGGTCGTACCTTGGAACTATTTTCGCGGATGCGGTGATTGACCGACTCCTGGGCGGCGACGGATCGGGCTTCCGGCTCTTCCGTGATTTTGACGGTGCATTGTATACGGTCCCTGTAGGCCGCGGCAGCGATATTTTCAAGGGCGAAGAGACCTACGAAATAATCAGGGAAGGGGACAGGAAGGTCATATACAGGGTCACTGTGGAAGTCTACGACGATCCCGAGACGCAGAATGTGGCAGGTACCGAGCAGTATGACTTCCCGCTGGAGTATATAGACGGGAAATGGGTTTTCACTCATTTTGAACCTGTGAGATAAAATTTTCAGAAAAATCCCGGGTCAGCTATTGACACGGGGATTTTTTTGATTATAATTAAGAATTGGAATTATTCCTAATCAAGAGGTGCGATGGTGACAAGGCAAAGAAAAACTATCCTGGAAATCATCAAAACTTCAAATGAACATATGACGGCTGAGGAGATATACCTGAAAGCCAAGAAGGTCATGCCTTCCATTGCCATGGGAACTGTCTACAGGAACCTGGGGCTGATGACGGAAGCCGGGGAGATCCGGCGCATCCCGATCCCCGATTCGCCGGACAGGTACGACAAGTCTGTGAAACCGCACGAGCACATGGTCTGCCAGGAGTGCGGAGAAGTCCATGACGTTTTTATCGACGGCCTGCTGGAGTACCTTCGGCAGAGCACAGGAGCAGAGATCACGGGTTATGATCTGAACCTGAGATTCATCTGTGAAAACTGCAGGAGGAAGGACACGATACAGGGACATCGATAAATCCAACATTTGCAGGACCCAAAAGCGCAAATCCCAAAATTCATATAAAAAAGGAGAGTGGATCATGAACATCAAGGGAACGAAAACAGAAAAGAATCTCAGAGAAGCCTTAGCCGGCGAATCCATGGCAAGGAACAAGTACACCTATTTCGCCTCTGTAGCGAGGAAGGAAGGATATGAGCAGATCGCTGCTATATTCGAAGAGACCGCCAATAACGAGAAGGAGCATGCAAAGCTCTGGTTCAAGGCGCTTGGAGAACTGGGGAACACGGCGGAGAACCTGCTCAGCGCTGCCAACGGTGAAAACTACGAGTGGACCGATATGTATGAACGCTTTGCGAAGGATGCGGAAGAAGAGGGCTTTACCGCTCTTGCAAAACAGTTCAGGATGGTCGCAGAGATCGAGAAGGCTCATGAAGAAAGGTACCGCAAGCTTCTCAAGAACGTGGAGATGCAGCAGGTATTCGAAAAGGCCGGAGAGACCATGTGGGAATGCCGCAACTGCGGGCATCTTGTAATGGGGAAGAAGGCTCCCGAGGTCTGCCCGGTATGCGCACATCCGAAGAGCTTCTTTGAGGTCAGGAAAGAGAATTACTGATCCGATCACTCATTATAACGGGACACCCCTGGAACACCGCCTCATGCCTATTGGGGCGGTGTTTCCGTTTTTGCGCGTAAATTACATATATTGAGAAGGATACTGCATGGAACAGCAATGCGTATTATGTTATGATATTTATCAATGAGATGCGGCCGGCATCCGGAAAACAGGCAGGAAAAGGAAGAGGTTTTTTGATCGTATCAAGGCATCATGACATCGATATGTGCAATGGGCCGTTGTTCGGCAAGATACTCATGTTCGCTCTGCCGATCATGGCAATGAACATCCTGCAGTTGCTGTTCAACGCTGCCGATATGATCGTCGTAGGGCAGTTTTCAGGCAAAGAGGCGCTTGCGGCTGTTGGTGCTACGGGTGCTCTCATCAATCTGCTGGTCAATACGTTCATGGGCCTGTCCGTGGGCACGAGCGTCATAGTTGCCCGGGATTACGGAGCCGGCCGGCCTGAAGAAGTAAGCCGGTCGGTCCACACTTCGATCGCCGTCAGTGTCATAGGCGGAGTGGTCGTCATGTTTGTCGGGCTGGCCTTTTGTGGGCCTATGCTGACCTGGATGGGTACTCCCGAGGACATCATCGATTTATCGGTACTGTACATGCGCATATACTTTTTGGGCATGCCGGCCAACATGGTGTACAACTTTGCGGCAGCGATCCTGCGTTCCGTGGGTGACAGCCGCCATCCTACCTATTACCTTTTCATTTCCGGTGTGGTCAATGTATTCCTGAACCTGTTTTTCATCGTTGTGCTTGGCATGAGTGTCGATGGAGTGGCATGGGCAACGGTCACCTCACAGTATCTTTCAGCGGCACTCATCCTGGTGTGCCTTTACAGGAGCAGCCTGTCGATACGTTTCATACCGCGGAAACTGTGCATTGACAGGAAAAAACTCGAAGCATTGCTGAAGATGGGCATACCTGCCGGGATGCAGAGCGCGCTTTTTTCCATATCCAACACGCTGATACAGTCGGCGGTCAACTCCTTCGGATCCACGATGGTTGCGGCCAGTTCGGCGGCCAGCAACGTGGAGGGCCTTGCCGGGACTACGATGAATGCCTATTATAATGCTGCCATCACTTTTACAGGCCAGAACATGGGTGCCAAAAAGTACGAAAGGATCGACACCATCGCAAAGATATGCACCGCCCTGGTCTTTGCCACATGGATCGTTCTCTGCGGGGCGATACTGCTTTTCGGAAGGCCGCTGCTCAGCCTGTACACGACTGATCCTGAGGTCATAGAACTCGGCATGGAGCGGATGTATATCATGATGGCTGCTTTTTTCACCTGCGGGATAATGAATGTATTTCCCGGCCTGACCCGCGGCATGGGATATTCGGTGCTTCCCATGCTGTGCACGCTGATAGGCGCCTGTCTGCTGAGGATCGTGTGGCTGGATACTTTCTTCACATGGTATCGTTCGATATTCATGCTGTTCATATGCTACCCCATCACCTGGTCTCTGGCAGGAATCGGCCAGGTGGCAAGCTTTTTCTATGCCCGCCACAGGATCAGGAAACGTGCGGCACTCGAGGCAGAGGCTACACCGCCGGGATGACAGTAAACGTTAAAAAGCGGGCGAAAGTATGGTAAGCTTCATGATTGACAAATCCTATATTTCAGTTAAAATTGTACCAAACATGATCGCTCAGGATCCAGTATCTGCCTTTTTGCTGCAGGTAATGCTGCGATCTCATGCAATACGAACGGGATATGGGGGAACGATATGGGAAATACCGGTGCAAAAACAAGCAGGATGAGAGGTATTATCGATAAAATACGTGTTTTTCTCGACAGGAAAGGAATAATCATTTCGGGCCGCCTCTATGCCATAGATGCCATGAGTGCCATGGCGCAGGGCCTGTTCTGTTCACTGCTCATAGGGACGATAATCAATACGGTCGGCACCCAGACAGGGCTGGGATTCCTGAATGAAATAGGCAAATTTGCCACGGATATGTCCGGGCCGGCCATGGCCATTGCAATAGGCTTCGCTTTGAAATGTCCGCCGCTGGTACTGTTTTCACTCGCAGCCGTGGGATATTCGGCAAACCAGCTCGGAGGCGCGGGAGGCCCGCTGGCAGTACTCATAATAGCGATTATTGCAGCGGAGATAGGCAAGGCGGTTTCGAAGGAAACGAAGATCGATATCCTGGTCACTCCGCTGGTGACCATATTTACAGGAGTCGGCGTTTCTGCACTGATCGCGCCCCCTATCGGAACGGCAGCCGCATCAGTAGGACAGGTAATAATGTGGGCGACGGAACAGCAGCCTTTCATCATGGGAATACTGGTTTCGGTCATAGTGGGTATGGTGCTGACACTCCCCATCAGCAGCGCGGCGATCTGCCACATGCTCGGCCTGACCGGCCTGGCCGGAGGCGCTGCCCTGGCAGGATGCTGTGCCAACATGGTAGGGTTCGCAGTCGTATCATTCCGTGAGAACCGCTGGGGTGGCCTCGTTTCCCAGGGGCTTGGCACATCTATGCTCCAGATGGGCAATATAGTCCGGAACCCGAAGATATGGATACCGGCAATAGCGGCAAGCGCCATCACGGGGCCGATCTCAACGGTCGTATTCAGGCTGGAGATGAACGGACCTGCAGTGGCGTCGGGTATGGGGACTTGCGGCCTTGTGGGACCCATAGGAGTATATACCGGCTGGATAAATGACATGGCAGCCGGTACAAAAGCTGCGATCACGGCGTTCGACTGGTTCGCGCTGATAATGATAAGCATAGTGCTGCCCGCAGTCTTAAGCTGGATATTTGGGCGGATCTGCCGGAAAATCGGCTGGATAAAAGAAGGCGACCTGAAACTGGACAACTGATGAAAACTTCATGAATGATTTCATATATAGTCAGTGGGAAATCAGTCCGTTCAGCACCATCGTATAATAAATACTGCCTGAATAAAAATCAGCCCGATGTGTGAACGGGCTGACCCGGTCAGCAACGTACTTATCGATGCCGCGCTTACAGCGACAGTATCGTGCTCAGTTCCAGCATATCCCTGGGTATTTCCTTTCTGGTCTCCAGTGCCTCCTCAATATCGATGCCGACGACTTCGCCCTTCTGTACTGCTATGATCTGGTTGCAGATCCCGTTGGCCAGCAATTCCGTCGCCTTGGCGCCCATGATGCTTGCCATGACGCGGTCACGTACCGTGGGGGTCCCGCCGCGCTGTATGTGCCCAAGTATGGTGGCCCTTGTCTCGATCCCGGTGATCTCTTCTATTTTTTCCGCCAGGCTGACAGCTCCGCCGACTCCTTCGGCAATTATGACGATGTAATGTTTCTTGCCCCTGTTCCTGCCTTCAAGTATCGGCTTTATGATATCCTTGTTGAAATCGAAGGGCCTTTCCGGCAGTATGATCACTTCGGCGCCGCTGGCGATCCCGACGTTCAGGGCTATATATCCTGCATGCCTTCCCATGACTTCGAGGACGCTGCAGCGTTCGTGCGAATACGCCGTGTCCCTTATCTTGTCGAGGGCGTCCTGGACCGTATTGAGGCAGGTATCATAGCCTATTGTGTACTCGGAGCAGCCGATATCATTGTCTATGGTGCCGGGTATGCCCATCACCTTTAAACCGCGCCTTGCCAGGTCCCTGGCGCCCCTGAAGGAACCGTCCCCTCCTATCACCACGATCGCATCGAGCCCGAAGACCTGTGCCATCGAAATGGCTTTCTGCAAGCCTTCCTCGGTTTTGAACGCCGGGCAGCGGACGGTTTTGAGGATGGTCCCGCCCCTGTGGATGATATCTGAAACACTCCTTAAGTCCATTTCGAATATTTCGCCGTTGAGAAGGCCGTTGTAACCCCTGTATATGCCCATCACCTTTAAACCGTGATAGATACCGGTCCTGACCACTGCTCTTATGGCGGCGTTCATGCCCGGTGCATCCCCGCCGCTCGTCAGCACGCCTATCGTTTTTATCCTGCTCATAGAACAACCTCCTGTGCAAACATCCCCATCCGACGATCCGGAACGATATATCGGAGGACGCTATATTGGATCTAACCATGTCCGTGTATGTTTCTACATACAGATTATCAGAATCAGGTGCCCTGTCAAGTGAAAAAGGACAGAAAAAAGCCCGGATCTACCGGGCAGTCTGTACCATCCGTCATACAACAGTCAGGACAGCTTTCAGCAGGCTCTCAGGCCTGGAATCCGGACCGACGAGTATCTCGAACTCGCCCGGTTCCACCACCTGGTTTTCATTTTCATCTACTATATAAAGCTCTCCGACCGGGAGCCGGATCTCCACCGTTTTGGTCTCCCCGCTCCTGATCTCCGTTTTCACGAAGCCCTTGAGTTGCCTTACGGGCGTGACCACGGAACTTACGACATCGTTCACATAGAGCTGTACGGTTTCCTTGCCGTCGTACGGACCATTATTGGTCACGTCGACGTAAACGGTGACTGTGTCATCGGCAGTGCAGGTGGTGTGCGACAGCCGCAGGTTGGAATATTCATAGCGGCTGAAGGAGAGCCCGTAGCCGAAGCTGTACAGGGGCCTTTCCGGCATATCCATGTAACGCCCGCCGTGCCAGCCGGGCAGCTGGTTGTAATATACCGGCAGCTG
>DGEQ01000153.1:7413-9459 GCA_002386045.1 Hungateiclostridiaceae bacterium UBA3922
GTACGGGAAGGATATCGGAAGTTTTCCGCTTGGGTTCAGTTCGCCGAATATGATCTCTGCCACTGCCTTTCCACCGAACAGGCCTGGGTTGAAAGCTTCCAGCACTGCATCCGCGTTCTCCGCGATCCAAGGAATGGCCAGAGGCTTGCCGTTTACAAGCACGACTATCAGCGGCTTGCCACATTTCCTGAGGCTCTCCAGCAGTTTCTGCTGGTTCCCGGAAAGCGCCAGGTCTGCCCTGTCCTTGAATTCACCGTTCTGAGCGAGGCAGTCTCCGACCACGGCAATGATCACGTCTGCCCCTGAAGCACACTCCATGGCTCCGTTTATGTCTTCGTCATCCATATCCATGACATCGCAGCCCTTGTGATATGCAACATTGATGCCTCTCTTTCCCGCGAGCTCCCTGATCCCGCTGAGGATCGTGTGGACCGGAAGTTTTGGTACCTCGTCCGGTTTTGGCTGCGGGTGGCTCAGGAAAGTCCAGTCGCCGAAATGTGACTGGATGTCGTCTGCGTTGGGACCGATGACTGCTATACTCTTCACGGAGCCGTCCAGCGGCAGCGTGTTGTTCCTGTTTTCGAGAAGGACTATGCTTTCCCTCGTTATTTCAAGCGCTGCATCGAGATGCTCTTTGCATCCTATTACTTTCCCGGCCCGGCCGGTTGCCTGAAGCGCCTTGCCGTCGAACAGCCCGAGCATGAACTTGATCCTGAGTATCCTGCGGACAGCTTCATCGATAAGTTCCCCAGGCACGACTCCGTTCCTGATGAGGCTGAGAGCGGCTTCATAGAATTCGTTGGTGGTCATTATCATGTCATTTCCGGCCTCGATGGCTTTCCTTGCGGCAGTTTCCATGTCGCCCGCCACATGCTGGTTGCAGATGAGGCTGCCGACATTGTTCCAGTCTGTTACGACGAAGCCGTCAAATCCGAGCTCTTCCTTAAGCAGTTTTCGCAGGACCTTTTTATTTGCGGTCACCGGCGTACCGTCGATGGACTGGTAACTTGACATGAATGTCGCACATCCAGCTTCGACCGCTTTCCTGAACGGCGGAAGGAAGACGTCCCTGACCTTCCTGATGCTGATCTGGGCGTCATAAGCGTCCCTGCCGCCGGTCGCCTCGCCGTATGCGATGTAATGTTTCGCACACGCGAGTATACTGTCGGGATCAGACAGCGAATCGCCCTGGTATCCCTGTATGATCGAAGCAGCCAGTTCGCCTGCCAGGTACGGGTCTTCGCCGAAAGTCTCATTTATCCTGCCCCACCTGAGGTCCCTTCCAAGGCAGAGGATGGGGGAGAATGTCCAGTGGAGACCGTCGGCCGCCACCTCTTTTGCGGTGATGCTTCCTGCTTTCTTTACAAGTTCAGGATTCCAGCTGCATGCCATTGCCAGCTGAGTCGGGAAAATTGTAGCCCCGTTGTACAGGGCATGTCCGCGGACGGCATCAATCCCGAAAAGCAGCGGGATGCCCAGCCGTGTGCCCATGGCGATTTCCTGCAGGCGTACCGCGTCATCACCGAGGGCATGGAGGAATGAACCGGCGCACCTTTCCGTGATCCATTCTTCAGCTTCTTCCTTACTTACGGAAATGAAGCTGATCTGCATCATCTGGCCTACTTTTTCTTCCGGGGTCATCCTTGCGATAAGGTCGTCTACCCTTTCCTCGACGGACAGGGATCTATCCTTGTATTTTGGTATCATAGCCTGATATCCTCCTGTGTTTTCATATGTAAGTCGCCTCATGCAATTGAGATGCATATATATGCAACTGCATCAGAGGTATCTGATAATTTGCTCCGGGAAATCCGCCGGCCAGTTGATAACGCCGAAACTCATGGATTTGTATGTCCACGCTGCACGGCCGATACCATACTCTTCGAAAATCGAGTGCATATCCCTGTACCATTCAACGGCGCATTCGGCAGGTGCGCTCAGGATGACTCCGTATTCACCGCAGTAAACCGGCACATTATGTTTTTCTGCTGTTTTTATGGCAGGTTCCATCCTTTTGACCAGGTAGTCCCTGCCCATTTCGGCGAC
>DGEQ01000153.1:9716-12935 GCA_002386045.1 Hungateiclostridiaceae bacterium UBA3922
GGGTCATAGAAATGGAATGTGAAGATTATATTCTCATCGTACGGCGGATCGAGCAGTTCGAGGGTGCTGGCGCTGTTCCAGCGGATGCCGCCCACAACAATCTTTGTTTCAGGAGCTGTCCTGCGGATCTCGGTGATGGCCCTTCGTATGAGATCGTTCCAAAGGCCGGGGTCCGCATCCACCACTTCGTTGAGCAGCTCAAATGAGACGAAATCGCTGTATTTGCCGTACCTTGCCGCGAATTCCTTCCAGAGGTTTACGAAGGCATCCTGTACACGCGATTCTGTGAAAAGCGTGTTGTCCTCGTTGTAAAAGGCGTAACCGGGTGCCTTGTGCAGGTCCAGTATCAGGTTCAGACCGTTGTTCCTGCACCATTCGACGCAGTTGTCGACATACTTTATGCCTTCTGTGAGTTTCCCTTCGTCATCGGACACTACGTCATAGTCGATCGGCAGGCGGATATGGTCGAGTCCCCATGAAGCAATCGTTTTTATGTCCTCTTCGCCTATGAAACTGTCGTAGTGGGACTGTTCGCGCGGACACTGTGAGATCCATCCGCCGATATTGATGCCTCTCATGTACCCTTTCCATGTTTTCATATACAGATCCTCCTTGAACGATTATGATGATTGGTGCAGCATCAAGAGCAACATCTGATTACCGTGAACCCGCAGCATCGGCAAATCAGAAAAAGTGCCGCCTTATTCTATTTTATGGCCCCCGGACGGCATTGTCAAACAGATGTCGCCGCCGAAGCCGGCCAGTCCTCTGCAATGGTGCTGAAATTTTTCTTTCCGGATGATATACTTATACTGTTGAAAAAACACATACTGACAGCCGGGGTGGATGTTCCGCATCCGGCGTTGTATCAGGCCAACGGAGGTGTTTGGTTTTGGGAGGGACTAACCTGAAGAAGATCAGAAAGAGCATCGCACTTCTCATTGCTGTCTGCATGATCATGGCGTTCATGACATCCTGCGGACAGAATACTGCAAGTAAAGACAATGAGGGCGATCCTGACAGGGCATCAGCAGATGGCGGCCAGGACGCCGGTGACGGCGAAACAGGCAATGGGACCGGGACGCCTGCAGACAGCAGCGGCCAGGCGGGTACGGACGACGGCGCGCAGGGACAGGCCGGAGGCCAGGATGCGGTATTTGCCATCGATTTTGAAGACAGGACCACCCAGGGTTTTTCAGGCAGGGGAGGTTCCGAGGTCCTTACCGTGACCGATGAGGCTAATGTGACAGCAGGCGGCGGGTACTCGCTGAAAGTGACGAACAGGTCCGAAACGTGGCACGGACCGTCGCTCAGGATAGAAAAATACGTGGAAGAGGGTGCCGAATATAAATTTTCGGTATATGTCAGGCTTATTGAACCTGCGAGCACGCAGATCATTCTTTCCACGCAGATAGGGAGCGGGGAGAGCGCCAGCTATTTCAATATAGCCCAGCAAAACGTCAGCGCCTCAGCCGGATGGGTCAAATTAGAAGGTCCCTATCGCTATGTCGCGGCGGGCGACTACATAACCATATATGTCGAAAGCTCAAGCCCCAACGCATCGTTCTACATCGACGATGTGACAGCGGAGCAGACCGGGAAAGCTGTAAGCGGCATCCAGACAGACCTGGTGCCGATAAAGAATGTATATAAAAATGATTTCCTGATAGGAACCGCCATATCGCTCCAGGATACGTACGGAAAAAGGTTGGAGCTTCTTAAAATGCACCATGACGTTGTCACTTTCGGCAACGAGATGAAACCGGAATCGCTGCAGCGTACAAAGGGGAAGTTCACGTTCAGCACAGCCGACAGGATGGTCGAAAATGTGCAGAAGGCGGGCCTCAGGATACACGGGCACACGCTTGTCTGGCACCAGCAGTCACCGATGTGGATGAACCAGTCGTCGAAAGACGTGTACCTGGGCCGCGAAGAGGCCCTTGAGAACCTGAGGACACATATCAGGACAGTGATGGAGCATTTCGGGGACAAGGTCATCTCGTGGGATGTAGTGAATGAAGCGATGAACGACAACCCGTCCAACCCGGAGGACTGGAGGAAAGCGCTGCGCAAATCCCCGTGGTATTATGCCATCGGTGACGATTACGTTGAGCAGGCCTTCCTTGCGGCAAGGGAAGTCCTGGACGAGCATCCGGAATGGGATATAAAACTGTATTACAACGACTACAACCTTGACAATCAGAACAAGGCCCGTGCCGTATACAGCATGGTCAAAGAACTGAACGAAAAATACCAGAAGAGCCACCCGGGCAAGCTCCTGATCGACGGCATAGGCATGCAGGGACACTATTCGCTTAACACGAATCCCACCAACGTGGAATTATCCCTTGAAAGATTCATATCTCTCGGCGTGGAGGTAAGCATCACCGAGCTGGACATCATGGCGGGGACCAACCATGAACTGACCGAGAAAGAGGCGATCCAGCAGGGTTACCTGTATGCCGAACTGTTCAGGATATTCAAAAAGTACTCTGACCACATCGTGCGCGTGACATTCTGGGGAATGGACGACGGAACGAGCTGGAGAGCTTCGATGAACCCGACATTGTTCGACAGGAACCTGCAGGCCAAGCCGGCCTATTACGGCGTCATAGATCCTGAAAAATTCATGAGCGAGAACAAGCTCGAATACCTTGAATCGAACCGTTCCATCGCAAGGTACGGAACGCCCGTGATCGACGGAGAGACCGATGATATCTGGAGCAGGGCGCCCGCACTGCAGATCAGCCGTTACCAGATGGCCTGGCAGGGGGCTACCGGTACGGCCAGGGTGCTGTGGGACGAGAAGAACCTGTATGTGCTGATATTCGTTAACGATGCGGATCTTGACAAGGCCAACCCCAACCCGTGGGAACAGGACTCGGTGGAAGTATTCATCGATGAAAACAACCAGAAGACTACCTTCTACCAGGAAGACGACGGACAGTACAGAGTCAACTTCGAGAATACGGCTACATTCAGTCCCGAGGGCATCAGCGAGGGGTTCGAGTCAGCAGTCAGGGTCACGAAGTCCAGTTACATGGTCGAGATGAAGATACCATTCAGGACGATAACCCCGAAAGCCGACATGGAGATCGGCTTCGATGCCCAGATCAATGATGCGAAGGGCGGAGTCCGCCAGAGTGTTGCAAACTGGAACGACCCTTCCGGCAATGGCTGGCAGGATACGTCCGTTTTCGGGACACTGATGCTGAAGAA
>DGEQ01000019.1:0-3047 GCA_002386045.1 Hungateiclostridiaceae bacterium UBA3922
GCAAACCCCGGGTAAACCCATGGCCCATGCCAGGTATACGCCGGGATATCAGTGCCTGGCAGACAAAGCAGAGAACCCGGTGCAACAGGCACATATTTGCCGGATTCCAGACTTGCATGGAGCAAAGGAGAGCCTTCTATGAAAATAATAAAACCCCATTTCGAAATACTGACAAGGGTCGACGGGATGGAAGTCCTGAAAATGCTGGAGCTTGCCGGGCGAACATGTTACAAGTCCGAAGACAGGATCACGGACATTTCGGCCGTCGACTTTGTCAGGATGATCCTGTCCCGCGGGCACGAGTCCGTCATTGAGCATTTTTCGATTACCGCAAAAATCGTATGCGACAGGGGAGTATCCCATGAAATAGTCCGGCACCGGATAGCTTCATATGCCCAGGAGTCTACCCGGTATTGCAATTATTCCAAAAGCAAATTCGGCAGCCAACTGACATTCATCCAGCCTTCATGGTGTTCGGTAGACTGGACGGAATACAGCCCTGAAGAACTGGATGACATCCTTCGGGATGAGCCGGTCGTTCCGGACCACATATGGCTGAAGGCGATGAAAGCAGCTGAAACATATTATTTCCAATTGCTTGAGGCGGGTCGTTCGCCGGAAGAAGCGCGTGCGGTCCTGCCAAACAGCCTGAAGACTGAGATCGTGATGACAACGAACCTCAGGGAATGGCGGCATTTCTTCAGGATGAGGACCTCAGCCGCATCGCATCCGCAGATGAGAGAGATCGCGGTCCCGCTCCTTAAAGCATTCAAAGACATGATACCGGTCGTATTCGATGATATAGACCCCGGAGAATAGGAGTGTGCGAAATATGGACACAGGAATGATAATAATCGGCGAAAGGCTGAACAGCACGAACAAGGCTGCAAGGACGGCCATCGAATCCCGTAACGCTTCCTTCGTGCATGATATGGCCAGGAAACAGGCGGACGCGGGTGCAATGTACATCGATCTGAACGCCGGCATGTTTGTCGAAGATGAGCCGGAAAGGCTGGAATGGCTGACCAGGACGGCGCAGGAAGCCGTTGATGTCCCGCTGTCACTCGACTCACCGAATGCCGGGGCATTGGAAAGGGCTCTGAAGGTCGTCAGGACAAAACCCATCATCAATTCCATAACGCTCGAGAGGGAGAGGTACGATTCAGTCCTGCCGCTCGTGCTTGAATACGGCACAGGAGTGATCGCGCTGTGCATGGACGACAACGGGATGCCTGAGACGACGGAAGAAAGGGTCGCTATAGCGGACAGGCTCATTTCGGGACTTACAGCAAAAGGCGTAGACATATCCGATATCTTCATCGATCCCATGGTCAGGCCCATAGGCACCGGGTCGCATTACGGAACGGTCGTCCTCGAGACGATCCGCCGCGTCAGGTCCGAGTTCCCGGAAGTCCACATCACCTGCGGCCTGAGTAACATATCCTTTGGCTTGCCTGCAAGGAAAGTCATCAACCAGGCTTTCATGATCGCCGCCATGACATGCGGGCTGGATTGCGCCATACTGGATCCGCTGGACAGGAAGCTGATGGCTTTCATATACGCAACGGAAGCATTGCTGGGCAAGGATGACTTCTGTGTAAACTATCTCACGAAATACAGGGAAGGCCTCATAGACCTGCAATGATGAAGGCCTTTTGGCATGCCGGGAGGATCTGATGAAAGTCGTCGGGATCGTAGCCGAATACAACCCATTGCATTACGGACACCTCTATCATCTCCGTTCCGCCCGCATGGTGACCGGGGCTGATTGCGTCGTGATCGTGATGAGCGGCAATTACACCCAGCGCGGTGAACCCGCCGTGGTCAACAAGTGGGCCCGTGCCGAAATGGCATTGCTTGCCGGGGCCGACCTGGTCATCGAACTTCCAGTTGCCTACGCCATGGGCAGTGCAGAGTACTTCGCGTTCGGTGCCGTCAGGCTGCTCGACAGCCTGGGAGCCGTCGATTTCATATGTTTCGGCAGCGAGTCGGGCAACATCGAAGGCCTTAAGGCCATTGCCTCGATCCTTGCTGATGAACCGGAAGAGTATAAGATCCTCCTGAAGGAACAGCTTTCAGCCGGCCATTCCTTCCCTGCTGCAAGGCAGAGGGCGCTGTCGGCCTACCTGTGGGGAAAGTTCGGCAAAGACAGTCTCACGCGGATGATGAAAAGTTCAAATGACATCCTGGGCGTCGAATATCTCAAGGCCCTGCTGCGTCTCGAAAGCAGTATACAGCCCCTCACGATAAACAGGGTCGGCAGCAGCTACAACTCGACTGAACTGAGCGCTAAATTCAGCAGCGCCACATCCATCAGGAAGATCCTCAGCGTCAACCAGTGGAAGTGTGCGAAAAAGCTCATAGAATCCTCCATGCCCACCGAGTCGCTTTCCGTGCTTGAGCGCGAGATCGAACTCGGAAGGGGACCCGTCTTCCCTGCTTTATTCGGCTCCGCGATAATATCCCTGATCAGGAGGATGTCCGCCGACGAACTGAGGAGCCTCCCTTATATGGAAGCAGGCCTGGAAAACAGGCTTAAGCTGGCTGCAGACAAATCCGGCACATATGAGGAGTTGGTCAATAACATCACCACAAGACGCTATACTGCCACAAGGGTGCAGAGGATCCTTTTCAGCCTGCTGATCGGGCTTGACAGCAGGAAATTCGAATTTTTCAACAGCGTCGGCGGACCAGCGTATATCAGGATCCTCGGGTTCAACCGTACAGGCAGGCGGCTCCTGTCCTCGATCAGGGGTAAAACTGATCTGCCCATTATCACGAAAACTGCTGATTTCAAAGCATCAGACATCCCGGGTGTTTCGGAAATGCTGGCTCTTGAGTCGAATGCCACGAACCAGTTTGTATTGGGCTACGAAAACCCGTATTTCAGGACATCGGGCAGTGATTTTACACATAACGTCATTTATATCGATACTTCAACAAAAGACAAATAAAAATCTGCGAATGTTTTCATATATTATTTCATAAACATGAAGGAATTTTTTAGGGTTTATAGAATAGGTTATATATAAACATGATGGAGGTGT
>DGEQ01000019.1:3165-3325 GCA_002386045.1 Hungateiclostridiaceae bacterium UBA3922
GACTTATTTCGTTGATCACGCTCGAAAACATCGATAACTTTACCAGTGTAGAAGGTTTGCTCAGCATGATCCCTGTTGCTTTCGGAGCAATAGTTGGCGGCAGTATCCTGGCACTTGTCGCACGGTTCATCTATGAACCCACGACATACGGCCTTGCAAG
>DGEQ01000017.1 GCA_002386045.1 Hungateiclostridiaceae bacterium UBA3922
AGATGTGTATAAGAGACAGAAGTTAAACCGAAACGCCTGCTTCCCCGGTCGTCCCCCCATCGGTAGTTCTCAGCTGCTTCTTCGCTTTCCTGGCTGCGAAATATGCACGGGCAAGCTGCCTGAGACCTTTGATGAAATGGCCGTTCACGATAACCAGCAAAGCCCGCGCCATGTCCATGGTGATGATGCCGCCGCTCAGTTTCGCAAGGCCCCTGAACGGCATGTGGTAGACACACAGTATGTCAAGGTCCGGTTTTCCGCTCGCTATGCTCCTGTACTTAACGCGCGTCAGCACCCGGTATGCCAGCCGGGCCAGGCGGGATTTCGCGTAGTACATCTGGCACAGCGCATCATTCATGCCAAGCGGCCTTTTCGTATCCCATGCTGATTCCGGGACAGGATGTCCCAGAAGCGTTTCGAACTCTGCCTGCGATACGTTTTCAACGTGGCCCGAGTAATAGGACGGGATGGCCGCGGGATCATACGGGCATGGCGCGTCTGTCCCCTTTATCCCGATCGTCCCGGTGAGGCGGATGTCCCGCACATTCGGACCTGCCATTACTTTATACATCGCGCTTTCTGTCTCCCAACGGCCTGTCTTCACGTTGAAGTACCTGAAAGCCTTGTCATCGAGGGGGATAGTGACGGTCCTGTTTTCGCCGGGCTCAAGATACACTTTTGCAAAGCCCTTGAGTTCCTTTGCCGGCCTGAACACTTTCCCGTCCGGGCAGCCGATATAGACCTGGACCACTTCGGCCCCTGCCATTTCGCCGGTGTTTTTCAGAGTCAACGAGACTTGCTGCTCAGTTACGGCAAGATCGCTGTATTCAAAAGTCGTGTAGCTCAGCCCGAACCCGAAGGGAAAGAGGACTTCCCTGCCGACGGTCTCGAAGTAGCGATAGCCTACGTACAAGCCTTCGCGGTATTCGGCACTATACTGCAGGCCTGGATAGTAAGCGCTGACCGGCATGTCCTCGTAGCGCAGCGGGATGGTCTCAGCCAGCCTGCCGGACGGATTGACCTGCCCGGTGATGACTTTCAGCAAGGCCGCCGCGGCTGCCTGTCCTCCCAGGCCGCCCCAAACAAGGGCCGCGCAGTCATCGATCCAAGGCATTTCCACCGGGCTTCCCGCCGACAGTATAATCACTATATTCTTGTTGACATCAGCCAGTTCATGCAGCAATGCGACCTGGTTATCCGGCAAACGCATGTGCTCGCGGTCCATGCCTTCGGTTTCGAAGATTTCCGGCAGTCCCATGTACAGGAGCACGACTTCCGCCCGTTTTACCAGTTCCACGGCCTCGTTCTCCAACCTTGCGTCCCGCTTGCCGTTCCTCCGGAACCCCGGGGCATAGCCGATAAGCTCAAGTTCGAACCTGCCTATGACATCCAGTGTGCTTTCCAGCCGGGTTGGATTGACCAGGCTGCTGCCGGCCCCCTGGAAACGCGGATCAGCGGCAAAATCGCCGACGACTGCGACCCTGGCGCCTTTTTTGAGCGGCAGGATCCGTGATTCATTCTTGAGCAGCACAATGGTCTGTTCGGCAGCTTTTTCCGCCATCTCATGGTGATAATCTATATCAAAGGTCGTGATCATGTGATCGCCGGAAAAACGGTCCGGCCTGGAATGACTGTCTTTTGCCGGATGATGGATGTGCCCGGATCGTTGATCATTTTCGGGCAACTGGTTATTTCCAGGAATACGATCGCATCCGGGCATCCGTAAAGAAAAAACAAGGTCCAGCAGTTCGTCCACCCGCTGGTCGATGAGTTCCTCGGAAATGCGTCCCTCTCTCACAGCCTGCTCCAGCTGCCGTTCGCTGTCCCCGTATGTACCCGGCATCTCCAGGTGACTCCCGGCTCTTACGCCTTCAACGTGATCGTTGGAGCCTCCCCAGTCGCTCATCACCACGCCGGTGAAGCCCCACTCCCCGGCCAGTATATCCCGAAGCAGGTGTTCGTTTTCATTGGCGTATGCCCCGTTGACCTTGTTGTACGAAGTCATGATAGCTTTTGGTCTGCCTTCTTTTACAGCGATTTCGAAGTTAGTGAGATAGATTTCGCGAAGGGTCCTTTCATCGACCACGCTGTCACAATTCATGCGGTTCAGTTCCTGGCTGTTGGCAGCAAAATGCTTCGCACATGCGGCAATGCCGTTGCCCTGTATGCCCCTGATGAATCCCGCCGCAAGTTTTCCCGAGAGGTAAGGGTCCTCGGAGAAATACTCGAAATTGCGTCCGCAGATCGGGCTGCGCTTGATGTTCAGGCCGGGGCCGAGGACCACGTCCACTCCCTGTGATACGGCCTCCTTCCCCAGCAAACCGCCGACCTTTTCGCACAGTTCCGGGTCCCAACTGCACGCAAGGGCTGAAGCCGTCGGCCAGCACGTGGCAGGCAGGGATTCATTCATCCCGAGATGATCGCCTTCATCGATCTGCTTCCTGACGCCGGTGGGACCGTCTGCAAGGAATAGAGACCTGATACCGAGCCTTTCGACAGGCTTCGTGCTCCACATGTTCCTTCCGGAAAGCAGTCCGCATTTTTCTGACAGCGTCATCTGTTCTACAATGTGTTTGTGTTTCAGTCCTGTGTTCATGTTATCCATACATGCCCTTCCGTATCAGATTGTTTTGATGTATTTCCATAATCCTCATTACGGTTTCATCGACAGACAAGCCAGTGTTATCGATAGGTTCAGCAATTTCAATTTCTAAATTGCATTGCTTACAGGCCGGCAACACAGGAGATAATGCAAAATCCTGTTTTCGCAGGTTCATGTTATAGATGT
>DGEQ01000053.1 GCA_002386045.1 Hungateiclostridiaceae bacterium UBA3922
CAAAATTTCAAGTAGTATGGTGTTCGTTCAAGTAGTGTGGCATATCAGTCATACTGAGGTTCAGGTGGTACGGCGCAAAAGGCTGCCATGTTATACGGAGGTTCAGGTGGTGGGGCGCAAAAGGCTGCCATGTCATACGGAGGTTCAGGTGGTGCGGCGCAAAAGGTTGTCATGTCATGCGGTGCGGAGTTTCGGACAGTGCGGTGTATCAAGGTCATACACACTTACACTATTGGTTGACTTCCGGCACTGATTTTTTTGGTGTTGCGCATCTGCGGAATTGTGATCCTGCAGCACCGCTGAAAGGAAAAATACCTGCGTATTGACAAAATAACAGGATTCTGGTAGCATACAGAAAAAACTGATCAAATGCAATGACGGGGAAAACACGCCGTCCGGCTGTGTCGAAGAGAGCTGTTGGCCGGTGCGAAACAGCACACGGGGCGGAAAGTGGACTCACCCCCGAGCAGTCAGCTGAAAGCCACGCGCTGACCAGGCCGGTTGCGCCGGAGCGGGGGAAAAGTTCCGGCGGCACGGGAAATACCGACGTTAAGCTGATCAGCGGCAGGCCAATAAGTGGTAAGCCGATCAGGCAAGCCGATCAGGAAAGCCGATCAGCGGCAAGCCTGGGATCGGTCCCGGACCGGCAAACATCACGCGGCGGCAAGTAGGTGCGACCGGGTTTCCCGCCGTTACGACGGGAGGGCATTAGTCACCGGATGTCGATCATCGGTTGATCGATGCCTTTGAGAGGGTATGTTCCATACCAATCAGAGTGGTACCGCGGAAGCAATGGCTTTCGTCTCTGGCAGAAATGCCGGGACGGAAGCCTTTTTATTTGAATCATTTCAAGCAATGATATTATTTGATTTGCGGGAGGAGATTGAGAGATGAGGATCGCTTTTTCGACGCTTGGATGTCCCGATTTCGACTGGCCCGACATTTATTCCATGGCCAAGGACCTCGGATTTGACGGTATCGAGATCAGGGGTCTCGGAAAGGATATTTTCGCGGTCAGGGCACGGCCCTTCACTGAGGAGGAGCTTCCGAACACCATCAAAAAGCTGAAGGAACTGCGCCTTGAGATCCCGTGCCTTTCTTCGGGATGCTGCCTCAAGTTTGCAGACAAGGCCGAACAGAACTACAACGAGATAGTGCAGTACATCGAACTGGCAAACAAACTTGGCACGCCTTATGTGCGCATATTGGCCGACCTTGAGCCCCAGCCGCAGGGAGACGTTGACGATGAAGCCGTTCTTGCGCAGCTCAGGCGGCTAATACCGATAGCCGAGGAAAAGGGAGTCACAATGCTTATCGAGACCAACGGCGTATATACTGATACAAAGCGACTGGCTGAGCTCCTTGAGAGCGCTGCCAGCGACGCTGTCGGGGCGCTCTGGGACCTGCACCATCCATACCGTTTCGCGGGCGAATCGGCAGACACCACGGTGAAGAACCTTGGCGCATTTATAAAGTATGTGCATGCCAAGGACTCTGTAGTGCAGGATGGCAGGGTCTCATACAGGATGATGGGTGAAGGCGACCTGCCGATGGATGATTTCATGATGGCCCTGCGCTCCGTGAATTACGACGGGTACATATCGCTGGAATGGGTCAAGAGATGGGCCAGCGACCTCAGCGACGCGGGTGTCGTGTTCCCGCACTTTGTCAACTACATGAGCAGTTACATCGAAAAAGACACATCAAAGGGCCGCCTGTACTACAACAATGCAAAGACCGGCCGGTATATCTGGGAAAAGGATACGCTTATCGACCTGACATTCCCGCAGGTGCTCGACCGCGTCGTGGAAGAGTTCCCGGACCAGTATGCTTTCAGGTATACGACACATGACTATACGAGGACATACAAGGAGTTCCGTGATGACGTCGACACGTTTGCCAGGTCCCTCATCGCCCTGGGAGTCAGGCCCGGCGACCATGTAGCCATCTGGGCGACCAATGTGCCCCAGTGGTTCATAACGTTCTGGGCCACGGTCAAGATCGGGGCGGTGCTCGTGACCGTAAACACGGCATACAAGATATACGAAGCGGAATACCTGCTGCGCCAGTCCGACACCCATACCCTTGTCATGATAGACGGCTACAAGGATTCGAACTACGTGGAGATCATAAAAGAACTGTGCCCCGAGATTGAAACGTCGGAACCGGGCAAACCTCTCCACATCAAGAGGCTGCCGTTCCTGCGCAACATCATAACGATAGAATCGAAAGTGCCGGGCTGTCTTACATGGGACGAGGCGTTGGCGCTGGCTGAGAAAGTGCCTGTTGAGGAAGTGTTCCGCCGCGCTGCTTCCATACATAAACACGATGTCTGCAACATGCAGTACACATCCGGGACTACCGGGTTCCCGAAGGGCGTCATGCTCACGCACTACAACGTAGTCAACAACGGAAAGTGCATCGGCGACTGCATGGACTTCTCCACGGCAGACAGGCTGCTGATACAGGTGCCCATGTTCCACTGCTTCGGGATGGTACTGGCTATGACTGCCGCCATGACGCACGGCACGACGATGTGCCCGATCCCGTATTTCTCCCCCAAAGTGGCGCTGGATGCCATAAACAGGGAAAAAATAACCGCCGTGCACGGTGTTCCCACGATGTTCATCGCGCTGATGGAACACGAGGATTTCGCAAAGACCGACTTCTCGCACATGAGGACGGGCATAATGGCAGGAAGCCCGTGTCCCATCAAGGTGATGCAGGATGTCGTGGATAAGATGAACATGAAGGAGATCACCATAGTCTACGGACAGACCGAAGCATCGCCTGGATGCACGCAGAGCCGTGTGGACGATCCTATCGAGATCCGTGTCAATACCGTGGGAAGGGCTTTGCCGGGGATCGAGTGCAAGATCGTCGACCCTGCCACGAATAAGGACCTGCCTCCCAATACCGACGGCGAGTTCGTCGTCCGCGGCTACAATGTCATGAAGGGATACTACAAGATGCCGGAAGCGACTGCTGCGGTCATAGACGAGGACGGGTGGCTGCACACGGGCGACATGGCAAGGATGGATGAGAACGGGTACTTCAAGATCACGGGCCGCATCAAGGACATGATCATCAGGGGCGGCGAAAACATATACCCGAAGGAAATAGAGGATTTCATATATACCCATCCTAAGGTCAGCGACGTCCAGGTGATAGGAGTGCCCGACAAGCAGTACGGCGAAGAGATAATGGCCTGCGTCATACTGAAGGAAGGGGAGACGATGACCGCCGAGGAACTGCAGGAGTATTGCCGCTCGCACATGGCAAAACATAAGACCCCTCGTTACGTGGAATTCGTCGACTGGTTCCCGATGAACGCTGCAGGCAAGATACTCAAGTACAAGATGCGCGAATGGGCCATCGAGAGACTGGGCCTGCAGGAGGCGAGCAAAATAGAGACAGCCTGATGCAGATACCCTGGCATGCTGTGGCAAATAAACGCAGAATGTTGATGCTGATCAGTTGAATATATGCAAAAATTGCTATATCATTAAAGTGTATATCACCGGCGCAGGTCCGCAGGATCGGGGATGGTGTGATGAAGCCCGCCAGGCAGGAATTTACCAGCCGGCAGCACATGATCAGCAGGGATTTTGAGTTCTACCACTACAAGGATGAACACCCGGTCGAGGTGGAGTACCACAACCACCTCTTCTACGAGGTGTTCTCCTTTGTTTCGGGCGACGTCACGTATATAGTCGAAGGCAAATCCTACAGGCTGAAGCCCGGCGATATAGTACTGATCAACAACAGGGAACTGCACAAAACGATCGTGAGGCCCGGCAAGGCTTATGAACGCTATGTGCTGTGGATCGATCCCGATCATATCAGGACCCTGGGCGGGGACACGGACCTGACCTTATGCTTCGAACGTTCTGCCATGAGGAACTACAACCTGCTGCGTCCCCGGGCGGAGTATTACATTATGATAAAAAATGCGATGACATGCCTCCAGAACGCCATCTTCAGTGAAGATTACGGGAGCGGCCTGCTGAAGAGAGCTTACCTGACGGAACTGCTGGTCTACCTGAACCGCGCCTTTCTCGACAGCCAGGACGAGGACCTGGAACTGGACGTGGTTTACGATGAAAAAGTCGGCAGCGTGATAAACTATATAAATGAAAACCTGCAGGAGGACCTGTCCCTCGAGACACTGGCCGCCAGGTTCTATACGAGCAAGTATCATCTTCTGAGGGAATTCAAGAAACACACCGGCTATACCATCTACCAGTATATCCGCAAGAAACGCCTGATCACGGCCAGGATGCTTCTGAAGGAAGGTCTCAGGGTCACCGAGGTCTGCCAGAGATGCGGCTTCGGCGACTATTCCAACTTCATACGCTCCTTCAGGAAGGAGTTCGGGCATCCTCCCGGGCATTACAAATCCCGCAGCGGCGCAAAATGACATGTTTTGAGAAACATTGGCTGTTTTCTTTTCGTATTGTATACGATAATATATTTCACGGGTATATAATTGTCCTGACGGGATTTTGCTGCGCAGCCGGATGCGGGCAGAAGGACGGCGGATGCAGCAAATCACCGGATGCAGGAAACCACCGGATACAGTGGAACACGGTTAAAGGAAGTCACATGATACAGTGGACCACCGGATAAAGGAAGTCACCGGATACAGTGGACCACCGGGAACGTTACGGAAGGGAGTCATGATGAATCATCATCTTGAAGAAGCTTCGGCTGTACTCAAGCATTTTGAGACCGACAGGAACGGGCTCAGCCTTGAAAAAGCGGTGCAGCTTCTTGAGAGGCACGGTCCGAACAGGCTGGCGGAAACCCGCAGGAAAACTGTCCTCGAGAGATTAGTCGATCAGCTGAAGGACCCCATGGTCATCATACTTATAGTTGCGGCAATGATCTCAGGTGTCGTCGGGGAGATAGCCGATGCGGCGGTCATCCTTGCCGTAGTGATACTGAACTCCATCCTCGGCGTCGTCCAGGAAGGAAAGGCCGAAAAGGCCATCGAAGCCCTTCAGAGACTGTCATCGCCATATTCGAAGGTCAGAAGGAACGGACATGTGATGCTCATAAAATCCGAGGAACTGGTTCCGGGCGACATAGTCCTGCTGGAGGCGGGAGATGCGGTCCCCGCCGATATAAGGCTGACGGAGGCATCCAGTCTCAGGATTGAGGAAGCGTCTCTCACCGGCGAATCGGTGCCTGTTGAAAAAGACATTGCGGCCCTGCCGTCGGATCACGGGGACATACCGCTTGGCGACAGGAGCAACATGGCATACATGGGGACCAACGTGGTTTACGGCCGCGGTGAAGGTGTGGTGGTGGCCACCGGCATGTCTACCGAAATGGGGAAGATAGCCGATATCATCACCAGGACCGAGGATGAAAAGACGCCGCTGCAGCGCACGCTGGCCGGCCTCAGCCGGGTACTCACCTTCTGTGTGCTCGGGATCAGCATTTTCATATTCGTGTTCAGCGTGCTTGAAAACGGAGGTTTTTCGGGAACACAGGTGCTTGACATGTTCCTGCTGGCGATAAGCCTTGCAGTGGCGGCGATACCCGAAGGCCTTGTCGCGGTGGTCACGGTGGTGCTGTCCATCGGCGTTACGAAGATGTCGAAGCGCAACGCCATAATCAGGAGGCTGACAGCGGTCGAAACCCTTGGCTGCACGCAGGTCATCTGTTCGGATAAGACAGGCACGCTGACGCAGAACAGGATGACTGTTGTCGATACGTTCGGCAACACGGAAAAGTTGGCCGTGTCAATGGCGTTGTGCAATGATGCGGAACTGTCCGGAGGCAAATCTGATGCGATCGGCGAACCCACCGAATGCGCGTTGGTTAATTTTGCATATAAAACAGGCTTTGACAAGACCGAACTTGAGAAAACGATGCCCAGGGTCGCCGAAGCTCCTTTCGATTCGATGAGGAAGATGATGTCGACGGTGCATAAGGACCCGTCAGGCGGATATGTCCAGTACACCAAGGGCGCGCCTGACGAACTCCTCGAAAAATGCACCCGCATGCTCTCGGGAGACGAAATCGTGGCTCTCACCGACGAACTGAGGGAAAAGGTACTGGGAGAAAACAGGAAGATGGCCGGGAAGGCGCTTCGTGTGCTCGGTGCTGCGATGAAGGAGATGGATGAGCTTCCCGCGGCCATTTCGCCTGAAACGCTGGAGAGGGACATGGTGTTCATAGGGCTGGCGGGCATGATCGACCCGGTGCGTCCCGAGGTGAAAGACGCCATAGAGGAATGCCGCACTGCGGGGATCAAGCCGGTCATGATCACGGGTGACCACCGGGATACGGCTGTCGCGATAGCGAAAGAACTGGGCATCATCATCGACGAAAGCCAGGCGATCACCGGTACCGAGCTTGACATGATACCTGACGAGGAGTTTGTGAAGGATGTCGGCAAATATGCCGTTTATGCGCGAGTCCAGCCGGAGCACAAGGTACGTATCGTAGAGGCGTGGAAGGAAAACGGGGTCGTCACGGCAATGACCGGCGACGGCGTCAACGATGCCCCGGCCCTCAAAACGGCCGATATAGGTGTGGGCATGGGCATTACGGGAACGGATGTATCAAAAAATGTTTCCGACATGGTGCTTGCCGACGATAACTTCGCTACCATAGTCAATGCCGTTGAAGAAGGCCGCAGGATCTACGACAATATAAGAAAGGCGATCCAGTTCCTGCTCTCCGCCAACCTGAGCGAAGTTCTTGCGTTGTTTGTTGCGACATTACTGAACTTCAGGCTTTTCTACCCTATCCATGTCCTTTGGATAAACCTGGTTACGGACTCGTTCCCGGCCATAGCCCTCGGCATGGAAGAAGCGGAGCCTGATGTAATGAAGAGGCCTCCCCGGAAAGCAGGCGAAAGCATATTCGCAGGCGGCATGGCTTCCGGTGTCATCTACCAGGGGATCGCGGTCGCGGTTTTGACATTGATCTCATATTATATAGGGAACCGGCAGTCCCGTGATATCGGCATGACGATGGCGTTTATGACACTTTCGCTTTGCGAGGTCTTCCACTCGCTCAACATGAGGTCGAGGATGAAATCCATATTCAGCCTCAAAATGCACAACAAGTACCTGTTCGGTGCGATGGCGCTGTCATTGGTGCTGACGCTGGGCGTAATATATATACCGGGGGTCAACACGGTATTCCATCTGACTGCGCTCAATGCTGCCGACCTGGCCATAGGAATTGGACTGGCGCTGTTGATAATACCTGTCGTGGAACTGGCGAAGTTGTTTATGTCGCTGAAACCGGCAAGGAACTGATTATCATTTCAGGGAACGGGGGAAGTAAATGATGTACCGGCTGAGGAAATTCATGGAAGGAAGATACGGGGCAGACCAGCTTGCACTGGCTTTGCTCGTCACGGCAGTCGTTCTGTCGGTGGCCGTAAGGCTCATCGGCATACCGTACCTGGTTGTTATCGTATACATACCGCTGGGTATATGCATATTCAGGATGCTGTCAAAAAACATAAGAAGAAGGAGCATGGAAAATTATAAGTACCTCATGCTCGCAAACCGTGTCCGGGCCTGGTTTGGCAGGATCAGGAGGAGGATCGCCGGGTCGAAGACCCACAGGTTTTTCAGGTGTCCCTCATGCAGGGCCGAACTGAGGCTCCCGAAGGGGAAAGGGAAGATACTGATCACCTGTCCCAAATGCAGGCATGAGTTCATGAGGAAGACTTGACCGGTGTAATGCCGGGTGAAAGCAGGTGCGGCGATGACACAACTGTTGCTGAGGCTGTTCGTAAAGGATCACAGGAACACTTCCGACCTGGGCGTCCGTGAAGCATACGGAAGGTTGTCCGGGATAACGGGGATCGTGGTCAACCTCATCCTGTTCATAATAAAAATCACGGCCGGCATCCTTGCGGGCAGCATTTCCATTATCGCCGACGCGTTCAACAACCTGTCCGATTCGGGTTCTGCCATCGTGACGCTCATCAGTTTCAAGATATCCGGCAAGCCTGCCGATGCCGGGCATCCCTACGGGCATGCAAGGATGGAGTATGTTTCCGGGCTGATCGTATCGATCGCGGTCATGTTCCTTGGGCTTGAACTTTTCCTGAACTCGGTCCGGAAGATAATAGGGCCCGGGGAGATCGTGTTTTCATGGCTTGCCGTCGTCATACTCGCAGTTTCGATACTGCTGAAGCTGTGGCTCTGCCTCTTTTACAGGAAACTTGGCATGGCTATAGACTCGGATGCCATAAGTGCCGCAATGGTGGACAGCCGGAACGATATCCTCGCGACTTCTGCCGTCCTTGCCGCCCTCCTGGTTTCAAGGTTCACGGGGTATGACCTGGACGGCTGGATGGGTGCGGCAGTGGCTGTTTTCATAACCATTTCCGGCATAAAACTGATAAGGGATACCGTAAGCCCGCTGCTTGGAATGGCGCCTTCGAGGGAGATGGTGGACCGGATCTACAGGAAGATCATGAGTTATGACGGCATCGTCGGACTGCACGACCTGACAGTGCACAATTACGGCGTCGGCAAGTATTTCGCTTCAGTACACTGCGAAGTGTCCGCGGACCAGGACATAATGGTCGGCCATGACATCATAGACAATATAGAACGGGACTTCCTTAAGGATCTCGGCATACACCTGGTCATACACCTGGATCCGGTCATTACCGACAATGAAAAAATAAACAGCCTCAGGGCTTCCGTCGAATCGCTGGTGAAGGAGATATCTCCCGAGATCAGCATCCACGATTTCCGCGTTTTTTTCGGCATCACCCATTCGAAACTGATTTTCGACATAGTCGTGCCATATGGCTTCAAATACGGTGACGATGAGCTTGTCGAAATCATTTCTGAAAAAATCAGGGAGATAGACAAAAGCTACCGGGCGGTCATAACGGTAGATCACCACTATGTCCCTGATTTCCACAGGCAATAGTTGCAAATTCTTTTTTTATGTAAATGTTATATTTGTTCCTGCCCGTGGATGATTATTCAACTCTATTAATTTTTTAACGCAAATAAAAACGAATTATGTACACAGAATAGTACGGGAGGTGTTGAAATGAAAACATCATTCAAATCAGCTTTGCGTACTGTTCTGTTATTGTGCCTCATAGGCGCTGTGATTGCAGGCTGCACACAGATGGGCAACGAGCAGGCGCGGGACCTCAACGGCGCCACCGGTGACCAGAACGCGCAGTACCAGGGGTACGGGAATGATCTATACGGAAACAGGTACGGGAACAACCTGGTGGGTACAGAAGGGAACGGCATGTACGGCAGGAACATGGAAGGTATGGACCGCCCGAATACTACAGGCAACGGGACTGCCAACAACATGGCCGGAAACAATACCGGGCTCAACAATATGACCGGCAACGGCATTGTCAACAGGCTTGCCGGGAACGACAGCCGACGGGCGACACTGATAGAAAGGCAGCTTGAGAACAGGAACGGCATTGGCGACTGCGTGGTCCTCGTAAACGGTGATACTGCGCTGGTCGGCGTAAGGAACATCACCGGCAATAATGCAAACCTGTCGGCTCTGCGATCCAGTATCGAAAGAAGGGTCAAACAGATCGACAGTTCCATCAGGAACGTGATGGTGACAAATTCGGAAGACATCCTGACCCGCATGGGCAGGCTGGGCACTACCGGGAACTACGGCGGGATGGCGACAAACTTTGCCGACGAGTTCATCGACCTGGTCGAAAGGGTCAGGCGCATGATGACTTAATGGCAGGCGTGCAATAAAGCAACAATCAGGCGCGTAACAACGTGACATCGGCCTGGAACCGCAAAGGTACAGGAGGCTGGGTAATTGCAGGCTTGGCCTGCAATTACTTTTTGCCCTCAAAGGGTATCCGGGGATATCACGATATTCCGGAATATCAGCGAATACTGCGATATATGCTATTATGGTGCGGTTATTCTCGTCATTGACTGAAGGGCGGGCAGGTACTGATGGATATGATGGAATTGCTCCTGGTGGCTGTCGGGCTTTCGATGGATGCGTTTGCAGTTGCAGTATGCAGGGGCCTTGCTGCGGGCGGGTCCAGGACCGGCCACGCTGTCATAACAGGCTTGTTTTTCGGGGGATTCCAGGCACTGATGCCTCTTGCCGGTTATTTGCTGGGCGCGCAGTTCAGGGATTACATCACTCCGGTGGATCACTGGATCGTATTCGCATTGCTCTCGCTGATCGGGCTCAACATGATAAGAGAATCCAGGAGCAAGTGCTGCAACAGCGCATGTGACGCCGGGAACGAAAGCCTGTATGGACCGGGACCGATAAGCACTTCTGGTCCGAAGCCCGGGAAACCGTTGGATCCAAGGCATGCGACCTCGTACGGCATGAAACCCGGAAACCGGTCCTTGCCAAAGCCAGGGAAATCATTCGACCTCAGGACGATGCTCGCAATGTCCGTGGCAACCAGCATCGACGCCCTGGCGGTGGGCGTCTCGTTTGCATTTCTCAATGCCGATATCCTCCGAGCCGTTTCTGTCATAGGTATGACCACGTTCATACTGTCAGCCCTCGGATTCAAAATCGGGAGTGTTTTCGGCACCAGGTTCAAATCCCGGGCCGAAGCTGCGGGAGGCATCATTCTGATCGCCATGGGATTGAAGATCCTCGTAGAGCACCTTGGCGCATGAAAAATACCTGGTACAAGTAAAAAGGTTACCTGGGACATGTAAAGAGAAGAGTTGGGTGTTCATTTTTTTGATTATTGAGATATCATTCAACCTTTTTACCACTTGATTGGCAACATAATGAGGCTGTTTGCTAGTTTATGTCAACTTCATAATGGTTACTTTACGCAATAGTCGAATTTCTGAACACCCAGGTCTTTATTTCCCGGGGAAATAACCAGGAATAACCAGGATCGATCGAAAGTTAGTTGAATCGATTGGGAGTATGGAATAGAATACTTATGTCAGACACGTCGGTTTAGCTGTTACAAAAGCACTGCAGAACCGGCATGTCATTCCGGAGTATGTGCAGCTCCGGGCTTTCGGCTGAAGACCCGGCCTGGTGGGACGGGGAGATCGATTATGCTGCTGTGATATTGCTGCAGGAAATGATCAGTCCGTTTCGCAAATGTCGAATACGATTGCCTATTGGAATTTTTGTATTTTTAATGTATAGTATTGGAAAACAATGCAGATATGCCGCCAGTTTGTGAAATCGATTCCGAAATTCAAAACGACGGGGGCCGGGTATGACACATGTGTTTTTCGTCAGGCACGCACAGCCCGATATATCGTGGAAGGATGACAGGACAAAGCCTTTATCGGAAACCGGGTGGGCTGACCGGAAAAAGGTTATGGAGATCCTTGCCAGAATGAAGATAGACTGCTTTTACTCCAGCCCGTATAAGCGAACTATCGATACAATATCTGACTGCGCCGCTGTTCTGAATAAAGAGATCCATACCGATGAGAGGCTGAGGGAGCGGCAGGCAGGCAAGAACGGATACGCCATTGAAATGGTTGAGAAGCGCTGGGAGGATTTCAGCTTCTGCGAACCGGGCGGCGAGTGCCTTGCCAGTGTCCAGAAGCGGAATATTGAGGCTCTGAATGAGATATTGACCGCACATAGGGATGAAAATATCGTTATCGGTACACACGGCACGGCTTTGAGCACCATCATCAATTACTACGATCCTGGTTTCAACTGTGACGGTTTCAAACGGATCTGGTTCTGGATGCCGTATATCGTCCGGCTTGATTTTTCCGGCACGGGTTATATCGGCAGGGAGGAACTTCTGGCAATTGAACGGGGATACCACGATTAGGCCGGATGTACTGTCTGAACTCACGGATAACTTTGCCATTTGGGAAACCGTATATTATCATGTAATGAAAAGCCACAACGACATACTGGAATGGTATCGCAGCACAGGGTTGAGGCCTTACCTCAATGTACTGGATGAAGAGAAGCGGGCGGATTTTGAACACGACATCCTGGACCGCATAAAGGAAAATTACACCGTACAGAAAAACGGGAAGGTCATATTCAGGTTCCCGAGGCTCTTTTTTACGGCATATTCCGAATAAGTATGCCTGGCGGGAATAATTTGCTGCTGGTACGTAAGGCAAAAGCAAATCTGGATCTGGCAGGTGATCTAATAATGGGATTCTGGATTTTCATGACGTTAATGGACCTGTTGATACCGGTGACGATGATCGGTTTCGGCAGAAGTTTTATGAGGAAACCGCCGGAAAACATAAACCCCTGGCACGGGTACAGGACCAGGATGTCCATGAAAAACAGGGACACATGGGAGTTTGCTCACAGATGTGCCGGAAAGGTATGGTTTGTTACCGGATGGATCGTATTATTGCTGACGATACCGGCAATGTTGCTGCTGCTGGGACATGATGAGAATACGATCGGCACAGTTGGCGGGATCATCTGCCTGGCACAATGCGTCCCGATGGCTGCGGTGACTGTTCCGACTGAGATAGCGTTGAGAAAGAACTTTGATAAACAAGGAAACCGCAGGGAAGCCGGCAGATAAATCTGCAAGCTTCCCGGGCGTTTGCAGAAGGAGAAGAGAAGAACGTGGGGTTCGCGATGATTAAGCTTATCGTTACTGACCTTGATAATACGCTTCTGAGAAGTGACAAAACCATATCCGGATATACTGCATCCGTACTTCAGAAATGCCGGGAAAAAGGGATCATGACCGCTTATGCGACAGCAAGGTCAAGGCAGTCTGCATCAAGATTCATTGACATGTTTGCTCCCGACATATTCATAGGATACGGAGGCGCTGCGGCATTTGCCGGTGACGAAGTGATCTGCCGTTTTGCGATACCTGCTGACGTCTCAGCCCGGCTGATAGCCAGATGCCTGCAGGAGCCTGTGATCTCAGGCGTGCATGCCATAAGCGAATCCGTTGCCCATGCGAGCAGCGTCGATTTGACGGATGTGGACATGCTGCATTACAGGATTGTTGATTTTTCACAATACAGCGATATGAGTTATTTGAAAGTATCTCTCGTCAGCAGCGATCCATGCGCAGTGGAGCGTATAATGTCGGAGTTCCCGACTCTCAGCTTCCTGCGTTATACCGGTGAGGACCTGTACAGCATAGGTGGCAGGGATGTTTCCAAGTGGACTGCGCTCAGGGCTGTTGCCGGATATTATGGTATCGGTACGGATAAGATCGCAGCTTTCGGCGACGACATAAACGATCTTGAAATGGTAATGAACTGTGGCATAGGCGTGGCTGTAAGCAATGCCGTCGAAGAAGTAAAGAAGGCGGCTAAATATATCTGTGGCAGCAACGACGAAGACGGTGTCGCAAAATGGATCGAGGAACATATACTTTCGGGGGAATGCTGATTTTAAATTTGCTTAACGGAGGACCGGCAAGTGGACGTAAGAAAACTGATCGAAATACTCTCGGTAGCTGAGAAACTGAAAAACAACACGAGGCACTCATGGACGTCTTCCGGCCGGCAGGAAAGCGTGGCGGAACACAGCTGGAGGCTGGCGCTGATGGCGTACCTGGTAAAGGATGAATTCCCGGACGCAGATATAAATAAAGTGATCCTCATGTGCATCATCCATGATCTGGGAGAAGCATTCACAGGCGATATACCGTCATTCAACAAAACGGATGACGATGAACTTACTGAAAGACAAAAACTGCGGCTGTTCCTGGACAGTTTGCCGGAACCGTACAGGGAGGAACTTTCCGGGCTGTTTGAAGAAATACATGCGCAGGAAACCATCGAGGCCAGGATTTTCCGGGCCCTGGACAGGATGGAGGCCGTCATACAGCACAATGAGGCCGACATATCGACCTGGCTCCCGCTGGAATACGAACTGCAACTGGCATACGGAGAGAAAGAAGTTGAGTTTTCGGAATACATGAGGAAGCTGAAGCAGGCCGCGAACGAGGACACGATAAGAAAAATACGATGTTCAGGGGAATCAGTATCGTGAATCTGGATAATCAGCGTTTTACGATGGTTTTCGTCTATCAGGGTGAGTTATGCCAGCAAACCGTCAAGGAAACCCGGTATTATTGGTTTTCATGGTATAGAAATGGAGGACATTTATGGAAAGCATGATGGTCAGGGTTATTGTACACAAGCAATTACCTGCAAGGGAAATTCTTAACAATGATTTGTGGCGTGCCAATTACTGTTACTTCAGCGGGGGAAATCGTGGCAGCGGTATCTACTTTTACCTGTACGGCAGTTCTTCGATACCGTTTTACATTGGTATGTGTGCTGCAAAATCATATAACATCCTTGGCAGGGTATGGAATGAACTTGATGATTACAGGAACGGAAAGTATTACTTGCCGAAGAATCCTGAAAAACTGTCGTCTCTGGAATGCTTTACGAAAGCAAGTTCTCACGAAACCTTTTTCATACCCGGGAAATATGATAAGGAAGATGATGCATTCCTCAAGGCACTGGATACTATGCTAAACAATACACGAATATTATTCTCTTATCTCGAAACAGATCCGCAGGTCGATCATGAGCAGATGATAAACGTAATCTATAATATAGAAGCGCTGTTCCAGAGAAATGTCGTGGATACCTTGAAGTTGGAACCAAAATGGATAGGCGACAAAGGCAGGGGGTATTTTGTTGATCCGCAATTTGACTACACGTTAGGAATCGTGTATGAAGACCCCGGCCTTGCAAATATTTTGGACACTGAACTTTTGCTGGGCAGAAGGAGCAGTGGTACATAACGAACTATTGCGGAAAGGAGCTAACATTTTGAGCCGGGATGATAAATACGATTGCCTGCTGTTCGATATCGGCGGCGTCCTGGTCGAGCATAACAGCGCCACACCCATGCCATCCGTTTTTACCAAAGGCGGGGCTTCAATATGGCGGCACTGCATGTCAATGCCATAGAAGAGTCCAGGAAGATAAAGCCGCAGATACCGCTGTACGGGTTTGACGACATCCCGATAATGCAC
>DGEQ01000109.1:0-1346 GCA_002386045.1 Hungateiclostridiaceae bacterium UBA3922
TATCATGCCATCACGCTGCAGAACCTCGCGCATGTGACACAAACATATGAAGAGCAGAACCAGTGGTATTCGAAATACAAGATCAGCATCGAGTTCGACATGCCGATACACAGGACTCTCGAAAGGTACAACGAGAGAGCGAAACAGCTGCAGAACATGCTCTGGGTGCTTACGGTACCTGTCCTCATCATGCTGATTTTCTACATATTCATGGTGTCTCAGCTTATCATCGACCACGATGAGAACGAGATCGCAGTGTTCAAGAGCAGGGGCGCGGGGAAGGGACAGATATTCCTCAGCTACCTCATCGAAAGTTCCATCGTTGCCGGCCTGGCTTTCCTGGCAGGGCCTTTCCTCGGCCTGTTCATATGCAAATTCCTCGGGTCATCCAACGGCTTCCTTGAATTCGTGCAAAGGACCGCGCTCCCGGTCAGGTTGGGCCCCAAGGTTTATATGTATTGCCTGTTTACCGTACTCTTCCTGATCGTGACGATGCTCCTGCCCGTGATCTCCGTATCGCGGAAAACTATCGTGAGCCATAAACAGGAAAAGGCAAGAGCCAAAAAGGCGGCTTTATGGAAAAAGATGGGTATGGATATAGTGCTGCTGGCGGTGGCAGGGTATGGGATCTACAGGTTCCGGCAGCAGATGAAGGTACTTGATACCACGGGCGTCTCAGCCAATGAACTCCAGATAGACCCGCTGCTGTTCCTGTCATCCACGGCATTCGTGCTCGGAGCCGGACTGCTGTTCATAAGGCTTTACCCGTACATGATCAGGCTGATATACTGGCTGGGCAGGAAGGCATGGACTCCTGTCACATACATCTCGCTGATACAGGTAGGAAGGTCGAGAGGACAGGAGCAATTCCTGATGATTTTCATAATACTTGCCATTTCGATCGGTCTTTTCAATGCCAATACGGCAAGGACCATCAACAGGAACATGGAGGATAAGATCCGGTATGCCGTCGGGGCAGATGTGAGGCTCCAGGCGGTGTGGAAAACGAACCAGAGGACGCAGCAGGCGGGCGGGTCAATACCTTCCATGGCGCAAATGCAGGCGCAGATGCAGGCGGAAGAGCCGCTTCGCTACTTCGAGCCGAATTTCAATGATTATGCGACGCTTTCAGGTGCCGAGACGGTGACAAAGGTACTGAACGTCGATGACGGCACGATGCAGACGAACATGGGATGGGCAAGCGGCCTCAAGGTCATGGGCATAATACCCCACGAATTCGCGAAGGTTGCATGGTTCAGGCAGGATCTGCTGCCGCACCACATCATCGAATACCTCAACCTGATGTCGGAAGCTCCCACGGCATTTCTCGTATCTTCCAACCTGAA
>DGEQ01000109.1:1584-3833 GCA_002386045.1 Hungateiclostridiaceae bacterium UBA3922
TGTTTATAGAATATGCCGACCAGGAACTCGTGAAAATGAAGAACGATGCCATGATCCAGGGTATGAACGGTACGCTTACCCTGGGGTTCATAGCCTCGATGCTGATAAGCCTGCTGGGGTTCCTGATCTACTGGATAATATCGATCCATAACAGGACGCTGCAGTTCGGGATACTTCGGGCCATGGGCATGTCGCTCGCCAGGGTGATAGGGATGCTGGCATGCGAACAACTGCTCGTTTCCGGCGCGGCGATCCTGATTGGGATCATCGTGGGAGGTCTGACGGGCGACATATTCATCCCGCTGCTCCAGATAGTGTACAGCGCGGCGGAGCAGGTGCCTCCGTTCAGGATAATCGCATACGGAGAAGATTACATCAAGATCTATGCCGTTATTGGCCTGATGATCACCGTAGGGTTCATGACGCTGTGGAGGATAATCGCAAGAATCAGGATAGACCAGGCGGTCAAGCTTGGGGAAGATTGACGGAGGGCGTGCAATGAGTTGCATCATAAGGACCGAAAACCTGTCGAGGGATTTCAAATCGGGGAATACGGTAGTCCATGCTTTGAAAAACGTTTCTATAGAAATAGAGAAAGGGAAACTGACCATACTGAGAGGCAGGTCCGGCTCAGGCAAGACTACGCTCATCAACCTGCTGGGAGCGCTCGACCGGCCGGATTCAGGATCGGTCATCTTCAATGGCATCGATATAACGCGTGCAAGCGAAAGGGTCAGGAATGAACTCAGGAGGAAACATATGGGATTCGTGTTCCAGTCGGTGGCGCTCATTTCGATGATGTCGGCGTATGAAAACGTGGAATTCGGCCTCAGGATCGCCGGCGTCGGCGCAAAGGGCAGGAGCGAGAGGGCAAGGAAATGCCTTTCGCTCGTCGGGCTGGCCAAGAGGATGGACCACAGGCCCCACGAGCTTTCCGGCGGTGAACAGCAGAGGGTGGCTATTGCCAGGGCAATAGCACACAAGCCGGATGTGGTATTTGCCGATGAGCCCACGGCCGAACTGGATACCCATATGGGCCTGCAGGTCGTGAAACTGTTCAGGAACCTTGTGGAAGTGGAAGGACTGACAGTCGTGATGACCACGCATGACCCGAGCATGATCGAGATCGCAGATCATGTGCTGACGCTGGAGGACGGTGAGATAGTTGATGCAAGATGAACGCAATGATATGAACATGTCTGCCGGGACAGACGGCGGGACTGAAACCGGCAGCCAGGCCGGGCAGGACAGGATGATCGAGTGCGAGAACCTGGTAAAGATCTACAAGACGAAGGACCTGGAGGTCGTAGCCCTGCAGGGTCTCGATCTCGTGGTGGAAAAAGGAGAACTGATGGCCATAATCGGGAACAGCGGGAGCGGCAAATCCACGCTGCTGAACATGCTCGGCGGGCTGGACAGGCCATCGGCAGGCAAGCTTTTCGTGGACGGACAGGACCTGCTGAAGTTCAATGAGCAGCAGCTTATCAGGTACAAAAGGGAAACGGTAGGCTTCGTCTGGCAAAACAACGCAAGGAACCTGATACCGTATCTCACCGCCCAGGAAAACGTAGAAATGCCGATGATCCTGACCGGTAAGAAAAACAGGCGGAACCGTGCATTGCAGCTGCTCGACCTGGTCGGGCTGCTCAACAGGCGCAACAGCAAGCTGAGCCAGCTTTCCGGCGGCGAACAGCAGAGAGTAGCCATAGCCATCGCGCTGGCCAATGACCCTAAGCTGCTGCTTGCAGACGAACCTACCGGTTCCGTGGACAGCAGGACGGCAGCCACGATCCTGGATGTCTTCCGTGAACTCAACAGGGTGCTTGGGGTAACCGTCGTCATCGTCACCCACGACAGGCAGATATCGCGGAAAGTCGACAGGGTCGTTGCCATCCGTGACGGGCGTACAAGCAGCGAATTCATAAGGAGAAGGTCCTATGCCGAGGAACTCGCCGCCATTGGCGATATCGGTTTCGCTGACCAGTCCGAGACCCATGACGAACTGGTCGTGCTGGACAGGGCCGGCAGGCTCCAGATCCCTGCCGAATATATGCAGGCCCTCGGCCTGAAGGGCAAAAACAAGGTGAAAGTGGAACTGGAAGGCGACAGGGTCGTCGTATATGCTCCGAAGGAATGATCAGGGAGAGATTAGCACTCGGCGAACGTTCCAAGTTATTCAGGGGGACGGTGACATAATCACCGTCCCCCTGACAGCTCCGGGACCGTTCTCCCCGGCACAGGCTCTACAG
>DGEQ01000052.1:0-174 GCA_002386045.1 Hungateiclostridiaceae bacterium UBA3922
CAGGAGCGGAAGGGCTGTTTACCGCACCAGGGCCGAATCGGGGGCCATCCTTTACGGTTACCTCGATGCCGACGGCAAACCGGTCATACCGGCGATTTACAGTGATGCGACCACTTTCGAGGGGAACAGGGCGACGGTGAAGCTCAATGAAGGCCTGTATGCGCTGATCGACAG
>DGEQ01000052.1:410-15842 GCA_002386045.1 Hungateiclostridiaceae bacterium UBA3922
TGCTGGGAAATGTCCGCTTTTTCCGACGGCAAGGCTGCCTTCAGGGAGAGCCACGACGGCAGGTACGGATATATCGATACCAACGGGAACGTGGTCATAAAACCGGCCTTCGTCACTGCTGGCAACTTCAGGGACCACCGGGCGGTAGTTTCCGTCTGGGGAGGCGGAAGGGAGATTTATGGCCTCATCGCTGAGAACGGCAGGTTCGTCATAATACCCCAGTACGAAGAGATACTGATGCTTGGCGAGGACAGGGTGGCGCTCGGCATCCCCAGGGATCCCGGCAACCTGTACGCCGGCCTCAAGTATGCACTGGCGGACACCGACGGGAACCTGCTTACGGATTTCGTGTTCTGCAGTGTCGGCAGGTTCAGTAACGGTATCGCTTCTGCGGCCGACAGCACTTCGACATACTTTATAAACACCTCCGGGAAGAAGGTCGAAAACCTGCCCGTCCTTGAAGGGAAGGGCGAGATGGAGGTGCTGGACGGGCTCGTATATGCAAATATAGATCAAAGGGCATTTTACCTGAACCGGCAGGGGCAGGCCGTCTACAGGCCTGTGTCATGGGTCGGCACGGAAAGCGGTGTGAAGGTTTTTGAGGAGAAGTATAAGCCGAACGTGGATTACCTCGTCTATTATCCGGTCCTCGGTAACATGGCGGACCTGAAGGCCGAGGCCGATATCAACGCGAAGCTGAGGGAGATGTGGACGGATATTTCCACGCTGAAGGTCAAGCCTTCCGATATACTGGATTACCACTATGAAAGCGGTTTTTCGGTCGTGTTCAGCCGCAAGGATCTGCTGGTGCTGGCGGAATCGAGCTATTTTTACCCCTTTGGCGCGGCCCACGGCACGCCGGATATGAACCATGTACATATCGACACCCGGTCCGGCGAGTTTTACGAGCTCGGCGACCTGTTCAGGAAGGGCAGCAACTACGAGGCGGTGCTGACCGAGATCGTGGGAAGGCAGATAAACGAACTGGTGGAATCCGGGGATGAGATGATTTTCCCTGATGCATTCGACGGCATCAGCAGCGACCAGCCCTTCTACGTGACCGACAAGGGGCTCAGCCTGTATTTCCGGCCATACGAGATAGCGCCGTATGCAGCGGGGTTCCCGACATTCATGGTAACGTATGAAGAGATCGCAGATATAATCGATAAGGATGGAAAGTTCTGGAAGTCATTCAACTGAAGGTGGAAAACAATGGTCAGAGAGAGTTTCCTGAGGTTCATTTACCAGGCTGCGAGCATGCAGCGGTGGAACGATCACATCAGGCCTGCCAGGGGATTCACGGAACTGGACAAGCAGGCCCACAAGCTATTCTATGCATATGTCCTCGGAAAGCTTGAGGAGGAGACCTGCCCGGTCGACTGGATAAAGCTGATCGAGGGCGCCCTTTTCGAGTTTTTCCACAGGATACTGCTTACCGATATAAAGCCCCCGATTTTCCATATCCTCATGGAGAAGCACGGGGAGCAGATAAACCGGCATGTGATGGAGGAACTCCGTGGACTTGGACTTGGCGACATAAAGCAGGGATTCGGGGAGAGGATGGAAGAGTACCTTTTCGACCCGGATTACGCGAAGCATGAAAAGATGATCCTGGGAGCGTCCCATTATTTCGTGACCAACTGGGAGTTCGGCATCGTTTACCGGTACAGCGAGGGCTTTTACGGGATAGAGGATACGAAGAGGAACATAAAGAAGCAAATGGAACAGCACCGGGACCTGGACTGTGTACGCAGGCTGGTTTTCAGCAACGATCTCAGGGATTTCCTGAACCTGATCGGCCAGCTCAGGTTCCAGCAAAGGTGGGCGCAGACCCAGCGGATACCGGAGACGTCAGTGGCGGGCCATATGCTGATAGTCGCGCTGCTGTCGTATATATTCACCCTGGAGATGGATGCATGTGATAAACGCAGGTACAACAACTTCTTCGGCGGCCTGTTCCACGACCTGCCCGAGGTCCTGACGAGGGATATCATTTCGCCCGTCAAGAGTTCCGTCGGCGGGCTGAGTGAACTTATAAAGTCTATCGAGGAAGAGCAGATGGAGCAGATGCTGCTTCCGCTGCTGCCTGAAAAATGGCGGGACGAGATCCGCTATTTCACTGACGACGAGTTCGCGGACCGGATCATCCTGGATGGCAATACCGTGAAAACAAGCACGGAGCAGATAAACGAGCTTTACGACCGTGATGAGTACTCGCCGGCAGACGGGAGCATAATCGAGTTCTGCGACAAGTTCGCGGCATACATGGAAGCCTATCTCTCGATAAAGCACGGGATCACTTCAAAAAACCTGGTCGACGGGCACAAGAGCCTGTATAAGAGATTTGCCCGGACAAGGATAGCCGGAGTGGACATGGGAGTCATATTCGACTACTTCAGGCTGGAATGACGGACCGGGATCCGGAGGACTGCTGTGAACAAATACATGGGGTTTTATGAACTGAAAGCATTGAACATCCCGTCGGTGCCATGGAAACTTTTCACCAGTGATACGGTCCTTGACGAAGGACTGCTTTGGACTGTCAGGGTAGCCACCGCTGCGGGAGATGACCTGAACCTGCCAAGGGCGGTAGGCGTGGATCATGCGCAGGCGATGGCAAAAGGCAGGGAGTTTCTCAGGGAATACGGCGATAAAGGGATCGTCGTTTACTATCCCTATTTTATAGCCGAAAAGAGCGGCGTTCTCGACATCAACAATAAAAGGCTCGTGATCGAGGCCGTGGACCGTGACCTGTGGAACCTTGTGACATACGGGAGGAAAGATGTGACCATCATCGTCCCTGCAGACAGGAACGGCGCACTTGGCGAAGAAATGCACATATCGGGAGACTGCGGTTTCCTGACCGGGGAAGAGATAAGAGAACTGATGAAGTACGGCGCCGTCATCCGGGGCAGGTTCAGGGAAGAGATCAGCGGAGGGGCTTCTGTCCTCGCCGAGTGGAGCTATGCATACAGCACCGACATCCGCAGGGAACCGACGGGACCCAGGTATCTCGTGTTCTACGAACTGAGGGGCCTGTCCGCACTTTAGCGCTTTGCCCGGTTTGCCGCCGAAAAGTTCAGTGCAGGTTTCCGCTATCCGTCCATCTGAATATATTGATAATGGCGGCCAGTTTGCCGGACGGACATTGAATACGGATGGCCTGACCAGGCCGGTGAGGATGGAATGCGGTTGTCTGAATATATAACGTCACAGTTGCCGGAAGGTGCTGTGGTGGATTTTATTTTTTATGAAGACTTTGACGGCGACGGAATGAAGGAAGCAGTGATCGGTGTGACCCGGTTTGCGCCGTTCCCTCCCGATTCCGCGGTGATGATCGTCAGGGCTGGGAAGGACGGTGGTATCCGACATGACTGGTTCCTGTTCAGGGAATCGCCCCAGGGATATGAGCAGCCCGGGGTCATAGACAGCGCCGCTGCGGCGGACACCGACGGTGACGGGCTCAAGGAAGCGGTGATATCGAGGGTGTTCGGTCACAGGCATGAAATAGATATAACCGTGATCGACTGGAACGGATCGGTCCCGTACCAGGCATGGCACAGCGGCAGGATGTTTTTCCACGGAAGCCTGGAAGTGGCCGATACGGATAGCGACGGTACTGCGGAGATCATAGTGGAATACGGCACTCGGGACGGGCATGAGGTGATAGCGGCCGAGGAAGCCTGTTACCATGTCAGGGAGAGCCTGGTGTACAAATGGGACGGGAAGAGCTACCGCGCGCGGCCCCGCAGCGTTGAGATGCCGTACAGGAGCTTCAATACGGCAGTCAGGTTCCTGGCAGCGATATGGAAGCGGGATTACAGGAAAGCCTATTCGATGGTGATGATACCGCCGTTTTCAGGGCTTAACGGGCTGGATGACCCCAGCTTGCCTGCTTTTAAGGACTATATCGGTAAAAAGGTGTTGCCGGCCCTGTCACGCAACATCGAGAAAGGAAAGCTCGTGCCCGCCGAACCTTATGACACCTGCTGCCATTTTTCAGGTCCCGAGGACGATTTTACCGTCGAACTTTCCAAGACCGACAGCGGCGTGAAGGTATCCGGGATAATGATTTCGAAGAGAAGGGCGTAGAATATCCGGGAACCGTGTAAAATATCATATTTTTCCGGAACAAATTGACCGCAGTTCAAGTCAATTAGTATAAATTGCATTTATTGAACACGGATTTTTATTGTGGTATTATTTTATTGGGGTTGATTCCGGCTTCCTGGCATGTTCATTCCTACCGAAGACAAGGAGGTATCTTAATATGGGAAATGCCGTTAAGGTAACGTTCTCCGCCGTCACACACGCCGGCACGGCTTATACTTCAAATAACGACAGGATATACGCCAACGGCAGGTTTATCCATCCAAGCGCGGCTGATTATGCGCAGATATCACTCGAAATGGTCGACACCAGGTTCTTTTTCGCTTTGTCCGGGTACATGGAAGATGATGAATCCGGTGTTTCCCTTATCAGTGACCTTAAGAGATTCCATCAGAAAGCGTCTGCAAGTTCGAAGGGCATCAATGTCAAGCTGGATGAACTGGTCCAGGTTGTGGAGCAGGCCAGCAACCTGATACACAGCATTTCGCTTGGAGATAGCGATTTTGGGGAAAGGAAGCCGTCATTTTCCGGTATACTGATCGAGGACGGACAGATAGCGGCCGTCAGCCTTGGGAACTACCGGATTTACAAGCTTGAGGGTGATACGTTCAAACTTTTCGTCAATGATTACAAGAGAGCCGAAAGGCTCCTGAAAATGGGCATTATAGATGATGAACAGGCGGAGATCCTTACGAAGCAGCAGAAGGCTGCCATGGAGGAAGCCAGGACGACCGTCAAGAAATCGGATATCTACCCCCTGAGGCCGGGAACCACGTACCTGATTTGCAGTACCGGCCTTGCTGAATCCGTGGACGAGGATACGATATACGATATACTTGCTTCGGGAGCAGACCCGGATGTTGCGGCCGGAGATCTTGTGACGGAAGCGCTGGGCAAGGAGCCCGAAGAAGCTGTATCGGCAATGGTCATCAGGGTAGAGGATGCCGGCGAGCAGTTCGAAGACGAGGACGAAATGGTACGGCCGATGCAGTACAGGACGCCACCTGTCAGGGTGCAGCCAAGGTATGGCACTCCTGCGGCAGCCCGCAGGCGCCAGGTGCCGGTGGACGCCGGCAAGATAGCGGCCATCCTGGTGCTGGTCGTCCTGGCGACGGCTGTGATACTGGGCGGGTACAGGATATGGAAGTTGGTCAGCCCGCAGGCGAAAGAACCGGATCCCGGAGATGTTCCGGCCATTGTCGACAATGGCGGCGGGACCGATCCTTCCGAGACCGATGATACCGATATGCCGGACGGCCTGGAACCGGACGAGGACCAGGAGCCCGCGGATGAGACGCCGGATGATACCGGGAGCGGGGGGACCGGCCAGACAGGAACCCCGGGAAATACCGGCGACGAGTATGTAGTAGGGCCTGATGGCACCACGTACGTTGTCAAGCCGGGCGATATGCTGATGAAGATAGCGAAAAATTTCTATGGGGACGAGAGCAAGTACGTGCTCATCATGGAAGCGAATAATATCCAGGACCCGGATAAGATCTTTGTCGGACAGGAACTCAAGATACCTCCGATCCCGTGATACATGGACGGTCAGGATGACAGGCGGCAAATGCCGCCTGTTTTTGTTTTGGCAGTACCGGACGCTTCATCCGGCAGCCATGTCGATCCGGCAATAATATCTATTTTTACTTGCATTTTTCATGCGCGCGTGTATAATAATATATAGGTCAAAGAAAGTCAAAGTCAGCGCCGGAAGGTGGTTCGATGAAATACAAGGACTATTACCAGGTCCTCGGGGTGGACAAAAACGCATCGGAAGATGAAATAAAGAAAGCGTACAGGAAACTGGCGAAGAAGTACCATCCCGATACGCATCCCGGGGACAGGGCCGCGGAGGAGAAGTTCAAGGAGATAAACGAAGCATACGAGGTGCTGGGGGATCCTGAGAAAAGGAAAAAATACGACATGTTCGGCAGCCAGGGCCAGTTTTTCCATGGTGCCGAATTCGATCCGTCGCAGTTTGGCTTCGGCAACGGTATGCGGTACGAGTTCAGGTCGACCGGCAGCGGATTCAGCGACTTTTTCGAATGGATTTTCGGCGAAGGCAGTCCCTTCGGCGCTTTCGACAACAGCATTTTCGGGAGGACGGGCGGGACCGGCAGCCGGTTCGGCCGCGGCATGAGGACGAAAGGCGAAGATGCGGAGACTGTGCTGGAGATTTCCATAGCGGAGGGGTTCAGCGGCGCAGAGAAGCTGATAAGCCTGAGGGGCGTCAACGGAGTAAAGAAGATATCGCTGAAGATCCCGGCCGGCATAAGGCAGGGCGAGAAAATAAAGCTTGCGGGGCAGGGGAACCCGGGGATCAACGGCGGTCCCAACGGGGACCTGTACCTGCGCGTGGAATTCAGGAAAGATCCCGTGTTCGAACTGAAAGGGCTGGACCTGGAAGCCAGGCTCCAGCTATATCCGTGGGAAGCGGCGCTCGGTGCCGAAAAGCCTTTCAATACGCTGGACGGCAGGATATCGGTCAGGATACCGGCCGGGGTGCAGACCGACAGCAGGATCAGGGTCGCCGGGAAAGGCTACAGGGACAAGTCCGGCAAAAGGGGCGACCTGTTCCTCAGGGTAGCTATCGTGAACCCGCCGCGGCTGAGCAGCGAGCAACTGGAACTCTATGAGAAGCTGAGCAGGACCCAGGTCCAGGCATGAGCAGGAAATGGCATCAAAACCGTTGATCAATCAGTGAAGCAAAACTGACATGGAAAATTTTCAGGAGGCTATGGTCATGGATATGGAAAAGTTTACGGAAAAAGCGCAGCAGGCCATCGGGACCGCGCAGGAGATAGCCCTTCGGATGAACCACCAGCAGGTGGACGGCGAGCATCTGCATATGGCGCTCCTGACGCAGGAGGACGGCCTGATCCCGAAACTGATAAACTACATGGGAGTCAACATGGAACTGCTGGTCAGCAATGTACAGAAAGAACTGGAAAAGTTGCCCGCTGTATATGGCTCGGGCGCAACAGAACTGTACGCGACCAGGAGGCTGAACCAGCTGCTGCTCCAGGCAGCAGATGAGGCCAGGAGGTTCAAGGACGAATATACCGGGGTCGAACATATATACCTGGCGCTGCTGAAGGAAAGGAGCACGCCTTCAGCCGAGATTTTCAGGAGGAACGGCATCAGCAGGGACAGCTTCCTTTCCGCCCTGGGCAAAGTCAGGAGCAACCAGCGCATCACGTCAAAGAACCCTGAGGAGACATACGAGGCGCTGGCCAGGTTCGGGAGGGACCTGGTGGACATGGCCCGCCAGGGGAAACTCGATCCCGTGATCGGAAGGGATGCTGAAATCAGGCGTGTTATCAGGATCCTCTCCAGGAGGACCAAAAACAATCCCGTCCTGATCGGCGAGCCGGGCGTAGGCAAAACGGCGGTGGTCGAGGGCCTTGCCCAGCGCATACTTAAGGGCGATGTTCCCGAAGGCCTTAAAAACAAGACGATCTTCGCGCTCGACATGGGTTCGCTGATCGCAGGAGCCAAGTACAGGGGAGAATTCGAGGAAAGGCTCAAGGCGGTCCTCAGGGAAATAGAGAGATCCGACGGCAGGATAATCCTGTTCATCGACGAACTGCACAACATAGTAGGGGCAGGAAAGGCCGAAGGAGCCATGGACGCAGGGAACCTGCTCAAGCCTATGCTGGCAAGGGGCGAACTCCGCTGCATCGGGGCCACGACGCTGGATGAATACAGGAAGTACATCGAAAAGGATGCGGCGCTTGAGCGCAGGTTCCAGCCGGTAATGGTGGAGCAGCCGGACGTGGAGGACACGATATCGATACTCAGGGGACTCAAGGAGAGGTTCGAGATACACCATGGAGTCAGGATCACCGACAATGCGATAATCGCCTGTGCCGTGCTGTCGAACCGCTATATAAGCGACCGTTTCCTGCCTGACAAGGCCATCGACCTTATGGATGAAGCCGCAGCCATGATAAGGACCGAGATAGACAGCATGCCTGCCGAACTTGACGAGATAAGCCGCAGGATAATGCAGCTCGAGATCGAAAGGCAGGCGCTCCGGAAGGAGACCGACAGGAGCTCGCTTGAAAGGCTGGCTGCGCTCGAGAAAGATATCGCTGAGATGAAGGAGAGGTACGATCTGCAGAAGGCCCAGTGGGAGAGCGAGAAAATGGCCATTGCCAGGGAGAAGGAACTCAAACAGCAGATCGAGGAGGTCAGACGTCGGATAGAGGAAGCGGAGCGCCGTTATGACCTTGATGAACTGGCTGTTCTCAAGCATGGCCGGCTGCCGGAGCTTGAGAAACAACTCCGGGAGGAGAAGGAAAAACAGCTGGCGTCCGGGAAAAAGCGCCTGCTCAAGGAAGAAGTGACGGAGGAAGAGATAGCCGAAATCGTGTCCAAGTGGACCGGGATCCCGGTGGCAAAACTTGTTGAGAACGAGCGCGACAAGCTGCTGAACCTGGAAAGTATACTGCATCGGCGTGTGATCGGGCAGGACGAGGCGGTCGAGGCAGTGGCGGGAGCGGTGATCCGTGCGCGTTCAGGGCTGAAGGATCCGCGCAGGCCGATCGGTTCGTTCATATTCATAGGCCCGACCGGGGTCGGTAAGACCGAGCTTGCCAGGGCACTGTCCGAGGCGCTGTTTGACAGCGAGGACAACATGGTCCGCATCGACATGTCGGAGTACCAGGAGAAGCACAGCGTCGCGAGGCTGATAGGTGCGCCTCCCGGCTATGTCGGCTATGAAGAGGGCGGACAGCTCACGGAAGCGGTGAGAAGGAAGCCATACTGTGTCATCCTGTTCGACGAGATCGAGAAAGCACATCCAGAGGTGTTCAACACGCTGCTGCAGCTGCTGGACGACGGGCGCCTGACCGACAGCAAGGGACGGACCGTGGATTTTAAAAATACTGTCGTCATCATGACGTCAAACCTCGGAAGCAGGTACCTGCTGGAAAGCATCCGGTCCGGCAGGGCGGATGACGGGGAAATGAGGGAGCGCGTCATGGCCGAACTGAGGAGCAGTTTCAGGCCGGAGTTCCTCAACCGTATCGATGAGATAGTGATGTTCAGGCCTCTCGGCAGGGATGAAATACTGAAAATAATAGACCTGCAGGTGGCAGACCTGAACAGGAGGCTTGCCGACAGGCATATTGGACTGCGAGTGACCGACGCTGCCAAAAAGCACATAGCAGATACCACCTACGTGCCCGAATACGGCGCAAGGCCCGTGAAACGCTTCCTGCAGAAGGAGCTTGAGACAGAGCTTGGCAGGATGATCATAAAAGATGTCATACATGAGGGCTCGGTGGCGGTGGTGGACGCAGAGGACGGTTCACTCACCATCAGGGCGGAAGGACCTGCAGAATGAGTTCGACAGAGTAAGGCCGTGTAGTGCCCGGCAGGTATGTGCTTACTCAACGTATCCTGCCGCGGCCTGTTTCTGCCTGAAAGCCCCTTTTTTCCACCTGCCTGTAAAGTAGTAGCAGAGGCTGGCGGCCAACCCTACTGCGAACCCTATGACCACGGCCAGCCAGATGCCTTTTATGCCCAGGTCTGTCGATGAAAGGACTGCGGCCAGCGGGAGCCTGACCAGCCATACCGACAAAACCGTGATGGACATTGTTATGATGGTCCTGCCGGACCCGTTGATGACTCCGTTGGAGACGAACATCAGTGCAAACAGGATGTATGCGAATCCCAGGGTCCCGAGGTAACCGGCCCCGATATCGAGTATCTCCTGTTTCCTGACGAACAGCGACAGGAGTTGTCTTGGGAAAAGCAGGATGATCGCGGATAATGTAAGTGTTATGCCCGCTGTCATTATGGAGCCCCATTTGAAGACTTCCCTTACACGCTTAACGTTGCCGGCACCAAGGTTCTGGCCCGTCAGTGCGGAAGCTGCCAGGCCTATCGACATCGCCGGCATGAAAACGATGCTTTCTATCCTTCCCGAAGCACCGAATGCGGTGGTGGCATCGGGGCCGAACTGGTTGACCATGCCCGTGATGAATACCGAACTTATGGAGATCAGCGACTGCTGGAGCATGGACGGGAAGCCTATCCTGAACAGCTTTACGACGTGCGGTCCGTTAAGCTTCAGATGCCTGAAGTCGATGCTGACGAAATGCTTCTTTCTGTTCAGGTAAACCAACGCCAGGACAAGGCCGATCACCTGTGATGTGACCGTTGCGGCGGCTGACCCGTTGAAACCCATCGTAGGGAAGGGACCGATGCCGATTATGAGTATCGGGTCGAGCACTATATTTATGACCATCGCTATCGCCATGAACACCAGGGGCGTCGTTGAGTCGCCTATACCCCTTAGGATCGACGTTATGAGGTTGACCAGGAATGTGATGATGAACCCGGAGACTATTATTTTCAGGTAGCTTGATGCCATACTGAATATCTCCGGCGGTGTGTCCATCCATGCCAGGATCGTGTCGCACATCAGCAGACCGGCCACGGTCAGGATAGCGCCGAATATAAGTGCCACGCTGAACGAATTGTTTACCGTTTTTTTCACTTTTTCATGATCGCCCGCCCCGTAATACTGTGAGACGAGTATCGTCGTGGCCAGCGTCGCGCCGTTCGAAAGGGCGATCAGCAGGAACTGGATGGGAAAGCTGACCTGTATGGCTCCGACTGCATTCGGTCCTACCATGTTGCCCACCCACATGGCGTCCGTGAAACCAAGGGCGGTCTGCAGGAGATTGCCTATGAACATTGGTATCGAAAAACGTACAAGATGCTTTGGTATGCTGCCTGTCGTCAGGTCGACTCCGTATCTGCCGTTCATTTTACCTCCGTTTTTGTCGTTTCCCGTTTTCTATCACACCGGACCGCCGGTCTTCACCTTATCGGCCTTCCATATTTTCAGCCGTCTTGCTGACAGTTTTCAAAGCAATGTCTTTTATTACAATATCATTATTTGCATGATCCTTCAATAAATACTTTGTCGGATAATCTTGTGTTGAGTTTTTATGTAACCTTTATGTATGGTCCTGCATAGGCTATACCAGGTACACCAGGGAGTGATTGTGATGCAGGATAATTATCAGGATCATAATATCGACAGGCAGCCCCAGACCACCATCGGCGGCATATTCGGCCCGTTCCAGCCGGGACAGTTCTTTCCTCCCGGGCAGGGACCGGGATTCTTTCCGCCGGGCCAGGGACCGGGTGCAGGTCAGCCTCCGGGACGTCCGCCGGCATTCGTGCCGCAGCAGGCGACCGGGGTGTTTGCAGTAGATCCCGGTGGCATCCGGCGGTGCATGTTCAGATATGTTTATATCTGGCTTGACAACGGACAGCAGTTCTGGGCATGGCTCGTGTTCGTCGGCAGGAATTCGGTGGCCGGATGGAGATGGATAGGATTCAGGTGGGTCTGGTTTGGTATTGACCTGAACAGGATAACGTCATTTTTCTGCCTGTGATGTTTTTACTCCACAAGTGTTTCCCGACAGCTGCTTCCGGCAGCTGTATGTGTTTTATTCCAGGCCATAGCCCCCTTCCATCATCTGTTATTGCTTTGCCGGGCGGGTTCATACCGCCCGGCATATTTCTGAATAACGGCGTTTCCGTCGTATGATGCCAATGCATCGCAGCAACTGCCTATACGCGGTAATGCCTTATGCGCAGTGTGTTGAGTACTGCCAGCACGGTCACGCCGACATCAGAGAAAACCGCCTCCCACATAGTGGCAAGTCCCATGGCGCCAAGCACCAGGAACAGTACTTTGACCGAGATGGCGAACACAATGTTCTGTATGGCGATTTTCCTCGTAACTGCCGCGATTTTCAGCGCATCGGCAAGCCTCGACGGTTCGTCGGTCATGAGCACGATATCTGATGCTTCAATGGCTGCATCGGAACCTATACCGCCCATGGAAACGCCTATATCTGCCGTCGCAAGCACGGGCGCATCGTTTATCCCGTCTCCGACGAAGATAGTGTGGCCGCCGGCGGCCGCCATGATTTTCCCGAGATGATCCGCCTTTTCGTGTGGAAGCAGTCCATATCCGATTTCGTCGAGCCCCAGTTCGCGTGCCGCTGCTTCGGCGGGAACGCGCGAGTCACCGGTCAGCATCGCGATTTTCCTGATGCCGTGTTTCCTGAGCCCGTCGACAGCTTTTGACGCATCATCCTTGAGAGTATCGGATACTTCGATCCAGCCCATGTAGCGGCCGTCCGACAAGATGTGCACCGTTGTGCCGGCATTGTCATGGTCACGTTCCGGGATCGGATCGTTCGTGACGCCGGTCCCTGCGCTGCCGGGGCCGTCCGCGTCGCCTGTACTGTCAGAGTTCCCGGCTGCGATGAAGCTCTTTACGAATCCAAGGCTGCCGGCTATTATGTCATGGCCAAGGGCACTCGTCCTGATGCCTTTGCCGGCGGTTTCGACGCTGTCTGTGATCTGCGTCTCGTCTATGTCTTCACCGTACGCCCGCAAAATGGAACGGGCTATCGGATGCGTCGAATTATACTCGGCGTATGCCGCAAGTTTCAGGAGTTCATGCTCCGTGCAGCCATATGGCTTTATGCCGGTAACACTGAAAACGCCCTTCGTCAGTGTGCCTGTTTTGTCGAAGACCACCGTGTCGGCCCGGTTCAGCGCATCGAGGTAGTTGCCGCCCTTGACCAGTATGCCGCTGGCCGAGGATTTGCCGATGCCTGCGTAGAACGTGAGAGGTATGGAAACCACCAGCGCGCACGGGCATGAGATAACGAGGAATATCATCGCCCTGTACAGCCAGGTCATGAAATCCATGCTGCCCGTTGCCAGCGGGGGTATGACCGCTATGAGCAGCGCCGATATGGTGACCGCCGGGGTGTAGTACGCGGCGAACCGGCTTATGAAGCTTTCCATCGGCGCTTTCCTCGCAGAGGCTTCCCAGACCAGTTTGAGTATGCGGGATACGGCCGACTGCTCAAGCGCGCTGACTGCCTTGATGGTCAAAAGGCCCGTTTTATTGATGTATCCGCCGAGTACCTGCTCTCCTGGTCCTACCGTTTTCGGCAGCGACTCGCCGGTGAGGGGGGAAGTGTCCGCCAATGAATTGCCTTCGACAATGATGCTGTCCACCGGGATCCTTTCGCCCGGCCTGACTACCAGGATATCACCGGGTCTTATATCTTCAGGCCTGATACGGACGATCTCATCACCCTGCCTGCGGTTCGCATATTCTGGTCTGAGTGCCATCAGTTCCGATATGGAACGCCTTGAATGGTTAACTGCCAACTCCTCAAGGATCGAGCCAAGCTTGTAGAACAGCATGACTGCCGCGGCCTCGCCGTACTGTCCTGTCAGGAATGCTCCGACCGTGGCTGCCGTCATAAGGAAGTTCTCATCAAATACCCGGCCTTTCACTATGTTTGCAAGCGACCTGGAAATCACCTTGCTGCCGGCTGTCAGCCAGGCGGTGAAAAACAGTATGAATGAAACCGTCGGATGATTCCGCAGGATCAGCGCTGCAGCGAACAGGACGATTCCCGACACAAGTATAGCAATATCAGTTCCGGCAGCCTTAAGCGCCTGCCTGCCGGACGTTCCGATCCCTGCATCCGCCGTGCAGCAGCATCCTTCACATGCCGTACGGCCTGGTTTATAAGCTGTTTTGATCATCCGCACTCCACCCTTGGTCCAAAACTCTTCTATCGTTGGATAAGCAATAAGTATTGCACATATGAACACTTATTCATATGTTAGCTATAATTATAATCCTGCATGGGCTGGATTGTCAAATATTTTTTAAGATACCCGGACCGGGTGCGGGAATTGCCTCGGGATGCTGTGAAAATGCGGGGATGTTTTGTTATGAAACCGGCCGGCGTGCCTGGCGCCTGGGATCAGGCAAGCCAGGCATCCGGGATCGTGCGCCGGGATCAAAATTTGACTTCGGGCGCCCTGGTTTCACTTTCGTCTATCGTGAAGAAGGGTTCCTGAACGAAGTTGAAGGCGTTGGCAAGAATGTTCCTCGGGAACATCTGGATAGCATTGTTGTAATCCATGACGACGTCGTTGTAGAACTGGCGCGCGAATGCTATCTTGTCCTCTGTTTTTGTGAGTTCTTTCATGAGTTCCTGGAAGTTGGTGTTTGCCTTGAGTTCAGGATAGGATTCCGCAAGGACCATCAGCCTGTTGAGCCCCCTGGAGAGCTCATTGGTGGCCTTGATGACGTCCTGGTGCGATGAAGCGTTCATGTAGCTGTTGCGTGCCCTTATCACCGATTCGTAGGTGTCTTTTTCATGCGCCGCATAACCCTTTACCGTCTCCACGAGGTTCGGTATGAGGTCGAACCTTCTCTTGAGCTGGACGTCGATCTGGCTCCACGAGTTGGCTACTTTGTTGCGCTTGTTTACGAGGCCGTTGTAGCTCGCTATGACGTAGATGACGGCCAGCACCACCAAAACTGCCAGAATGATCAGGATTGTCGTCATTTGGATATCCTCCTTGATTCAGAAATTTTGCTGTTTATATCAACAAGCTTTATGCTCGTTTCAGCCCAATCCGACTGTTCTGGCCGGATCCGGATGCATGATCTGCCGATCAGAATGCTCCGCCGCCGCCACGGCCGCCTCCGCCGCCGGAGCCTCCTCCGAAACCTCCGCCGCTGAAACCTCCGCCTTTGCCCGAGGAGGATGACTGCTTGGAGTTGGCAATCGCCATTGCACGGTTTATTGCATGGTCGACGGAGTCCACCGTCCTGTCGAGGGCGCTGGTGAAGTAACTGAGGCTGCGCAGGTCGTGGCCATACATATAAGTGAGTCTCGCATTCTGCAGGTCGGCATCAGTATATACGAGGGGAAGCTGCTTTATGACTTCCTTTGCAACGCCCAGCGAGACGGCGTAGACCAGGTAGTGTTCCCACAGGACTATGGACGGCATTTCCGCCTTGTCCAGCCTGCTGAAGTCCTTCAGGAAATTCCTGAAAGCCTTCCACATCGCGTATTGCTCGTTTCCGTAAACCGAACGCCTGTTGAGCCTTGCCCCGAATATCAGCATGACGAAGCCTGAAATCATAATAAGGAAACCCAGGCCTCCCTTTGCCGCGGCAACCAGGAAAAAGCCAAGGAAAACGTAAAGTATACCGGCTATTATTGCCGTAGATTTGCCCTTCTGGCTCGATTCGTCAAAGAAGTCGTGCTTGCCGGCCTCGTCCCTGACCATGCCGCACCAGTTCTGATAATTTTTTGTGAACCTGCGGGCATCCGCCTCTGTTTTCACATGGCCGGATATTTCATCGAGGAATACACGGCTGCCGTCGCCGATCTTTTTGATGAACCAGTTTATAAGGCATGATTCGTGGCTGAGCAGACCGGACGTGGGAGCTTCGGG
>DGEQ01000052.1:16097-17690 GCA_002386045.1 Hungateiclostridiaceae bacterium UBA3922
TGCCCATGTTCATGAGGACGGACATTTCCGCCGGCGTGTATTCGCCGGGGAGCTCACGGTAGTATTTGGCGTTGAAAGTGCTCCTGAATTCCCTGTCATATTTTAAGTACAACCTTATGATGAGCGGGATCCAGGCGAGGAAGAGAGCGATGCTCACTGCGTTGGTTATCGTCCTTCTCTGCTGGAGTCTTCTCCTTTCTTCCTCAAGCCTCCTGTTGTATTCCTCCACCTGTCTGCGTGCCAGATCACGCTCCCGGTTGGCCTCGTCAGCCAGTTTCTTTTCGTTTTCGAGGATCCTTTGCAGCGCGTCCTCGGAAACCACCCTCGTGGATCCAGGAACGAGCCGCGTCGGGAACAGTACCAGCGTTTCCACGTAGTAGCCCGGATGGAGCCTGTCGAGTATGAATTCCACGTTCTGTGCGTCGATTATCCTGGATTCGCCTGTCAGCGGGCCGTGGCCGAACACCATTATCTCGTCCTCCGAGGCACCTTCCGGCAACCGGATAAGTATCCTTATGTCATTGAGAGGCACATCCCAGTTGGCATCGATGATCCTGCGGTTGAACTCGGCTATGTCGTTGAACCTCGTCACCACGTTTTCCAGCGTATATTTGTAGACAAAAGTCTTCCGGGTATTCCTGCTCTTTTCGAAAACCTTCAGATGCGCGATTTCGTCGTCATGGTATATGTTATATGTACCCGGATCACCTGCGGCATCATAATCGGTCGTTGAGTTTACCGTGAACTCCCTGACGTTGATGCCGTCCTCCTCGACGAACACCCGGAGGTTTGCGATACCGTCGGTCCTCTCGTAATCTATATCCCTGAGGACGCCGTTGAATTCGCCTGTGAAATCATAGGTTATGCTTTCCTCCACGTCGGCCGAGCCGTCAGGATTGATGACGACATGGACGGTATATCCGGTAATATCGTAATACCTGCTGTCTGCACGAACGCCCGTGCAGATCGCCGCCGATGCCAGGAGAAACACCAATAAAAAAACTGCTGCCTTCAGACCTTTTTTCATTATATCCGTGCACCTCGCAGAAATGTATTACAGGCTGCGTCCGCTACTGCGACCTGGTTCTGTGTTGTTAACTAAATTCTACCACATTATACTTGACTTGTAATGGGTTTGTTTGCTGAAAAATACCCTGCCCTGACAGCGGACACATATCGAAAATGCATAATCAGGGGATAACTTCGAACAATATGGATACAGGAGAAACGTGATATAGACATGATGATATGGAGTATCATGACATGGAACATGACATAAAACGGTACAGTTCGACCGGTCACGAGGCGTCCGGCCAAAGGAAGCGACCGGATTTCCTGCTGTGTGCGGTGATCGGACTGGTTACCGGCCTTGCCAACGGGTTGTTTGGCTCCGGCGGAGGTACGATAGCAGTACCTGCTATGGTCCACCTGCTGAAAGCGGAAGAACACGGGGCCCATGCCACCGCCATAGCCGTGATACTGCCGCTTACTGTCGTAAGTGCGGTGTTTTACATCATAAAGGGTTACGCGGACTGGGGAATTACAGTCATGGCGACACTTGGGGGACTTGCCGGAGGATACATCGGTGCGAAG
>DGEQ01000052.1:17856-19715 GCA_002386045.1 Hungateiclostridiaceae bacterium UBA3922
GTTTTATTTCTGGCTGGCCTTGCGTCAGGGATCATAAGCGGGATGGGGATGGGCGGAGGGGCCATACTGATATCGGCGCTTGTCCTTGCCGTAAACCCGGGACAGCACGTCGCTCAATGTGTCAACCTGCTGTATTTCATCCCGACAGCCGCAGTGGCGCTGATAATACATATAAGGAACAAAAGTATCGATTTCAGGATGGCGGTCCCGATCATCGTTTTCGGCCTGATCGGCGCACTGGCAGGTTCCCTGGCGGCCTCATCGATGGAGGCCGGACTGCTCAGGAAGATCTTTGGCGGTTTCCTGCTGGCAATGAGCGTGTACGAGATGTTCAGAAAGGGCAGGAAGAGCGACGGCGGGGAGTGATGCCGGTGAACGATTCTATATTCACAAATCGTCTCCATTAGTGGTATAATATTAAATCAATCATGATACAGGAGGTAAGCTTTGGGGAACAGAAAAATTGCAGAAACGGCGTACGGGATACTGGAAGACAAAAAGGCCAGGGATATCGAGATAATCGACATATCGGAAGTCTCGATCCTCGCCGATTATTTCATCATCTGCAGCGGCACATCGACGACTCACATCAAGACGCTGGCGGACGAACTTGAAAAAAAGATGGGCGAGGCCGGCTACAACCTCCTCCACAGGGAAGGTTACCAGAGTGCAAGGTGGATCCTGCTGGATTTCGGGCAACTGGTCGTACATATATTCGACGAGGAAGACCGCAAGTTCTACAACCTTGAGCGGTTGTGGTCCGAGGGCAGGATAAGGACGCCGGACGAACTGGAACAGTCATGATTTGGAGGGCTGAAGATCTGAAAGGAGCTGTTTATCTTGGCATATTCAACGAAGATAGACGAGAAATGGCAGAAAAAATGGGAAGAAACCGGTTTGTACAGGTTCGACCGCAATAATATCGAAAAAAAGCTATACTGCCTCGAAATGTTTTCATATCCCTCGGGAGCCAATCTCCATGTAGGCCATTGGTACAACTATGGACTTACCGACACCTGGGCCAGGCTCAAGAGGATGCAGGGATGGAACGTATTCCATCCGCAGGGGTTCGATGCGTTCGGCCTGCCTGCCGAGAACTATGCGATAAAAACAGGCATCCATCCCAAGGATTCTACATATTCGAATATCAAAACCATGGAAGAGCAGCTCAGGAAAATGGGTGCGACCTTCGACTGGGACTACGAGGTGGTCACCTGCGACCCCGGGTATTACAAGTGGACCCAGTGGATATTCCTGAAGCTGTATGAACACGGGCTGGCGTACAGGAAGAAGGCGCCGGTCAACTGGTGCCCCAGCTGCAAGACCGTGCTTGCCAATGAGCAGGTGATCGACGGCGCATGTGAAAGGTGCAAGAGCGAGGTCACCAAAAAGGACCTGACGCAGTGGTTTTTCAAGATCACGGACTATGCGCAGGAATTGCTGGACTGTCTGCCGCAGCTGGACTGGCCCGAGAAGACGAAAAAGATACAGCAGAACTGGATAGGAAGGTCCGAGGGCGCCGAGATCGAATTTGAAGGCGCGGACGGCAGTTTTTCGTTCAAGGTGTTCACAACAAGGGCGGATACGCTGTATGGCGTGACCTACGTGGTACTTGCGCCGGAAAACGAACTTGTGGACAGGATCACGACGCCTGAATACAGGGACGCAGTGGAGCAGTACAGGGAGCAGGCGAAGAAGCAGACTGAAATCGAGAGGATGTCGACAGTAAGGGAGAAAACGGGCGTCTTCACAGGGGCGTACGCAATCAATCCGGTCAACGGCGACAAGGTGCCGATCTGGATAGCCGATTATGTGCTTGCCGGATACGGCACGGGCTGCGTCATGGCAGTTCCGGCCCA
>DGEQ01000058.1 GCA_002386045.1 Hungateiclostridiaceae bacterium UBA3922
GTATAAGAGACAGCGGTATGTCCGAGCTTCTGGGCCATCCTGTAGCCGTCGCCGGAGGAACCTGTGCCCGGATAGGATGTTCCTCCCGTGGCGATCACCACCGAATCGCATTCTATGGTTTCCGAGTTCTTCAGCTTGACAGCCCTGACGGATCCGTCTGACACCTCGATGGAACTGACGGGCGAGCGGTATCTTATCTCCGCGCCGTTTCTCTCTGCACGCTTTACAAGTACCGACACGACGTCCCTCGCATCGTCCGTGACGGGAAATACCCGCCCACCCCTCTCGACTTTCAGTTCGAGCCCTTCATCGCGGAAGAACTGCATGATGTCCTCGTTTGAGAACGTATAGAAGGAGGAATATAAAAAACTCCCGTTGCCGGGGATGTTTTCTATCAGCCCATCGATATCCGTATCATTCGTGATGTTGCAGCGTCCCTTGCCCGAAATCCTCAGTTTCCTGCCCGGCCTGTCGTTTTTCTCGAGCAGTATCACCTCAAGTCCGCGTTCTGCAGCCTTACCTGCGGCCATGAGCCCCGCTGCACCGGCTCCTATCACGATCGTTCTCCTTTTCAATAGTCCACCTTCCTGTCCGGTCCTTCCAGGTCGAATTTCTCATATACCTGGTACTCGTCCCATATTTTTTCAAGCTTTTCAAAGGTCTCATAAAGGCTTTTCTTCTTCCTCATCCCGATCGCCACGATAAGAGCATTGATGACGCTCAGCGGCGCCACCAGCGAATCTGCAAAAGAAGCCATGTCGCTCCTGGCACAGATGCAGTAGTCGGCGTTCCCTGCCACCGGGGACTCCGTGCTGTCCGTTATGGCGACCACGGCAGCGCCCTGTTTCTTGACGAATTCCATCGCCTTTGCCGTACGCTTCGAGTACCTTGGGAAACTTATCCCGATAACGACGTCGCCCTCCGATGCTCTTATTATCTGCTCGAACATCTCGCTTATACTGTTTGTATGAACGAGTCTTACGTTGTCCTGTATCAGGTTGAGGTAAAAACTCATGAAATACGCCAGTGGCGCAGAACTCCTGACGCCGAGTATGTATACGTGCCTGGCGTTCAGTATGCACTCCACCGTAGCGTTGAATGCCTCGTAGTCTATTTCCTCCATCGTGATCTTGATTTTTTCCATATCGGACTGCAGCACACTTTTCAGGATATTATACTCGTCGATCCTGCTGGAGGAGATCTCCATCCTCTGGATGGCTGTCAGCTTGTTCTTCACCATCTCCTGAAGGACTTTCTGCATCCTTGGATATCCTTCGTAACCCAGTTCGAGCGCAAACCTCACCACGGTCGACTCACTCACGCCCACGGCCTCGCCCAGCTTCGCTGCAGTCATGTAGGCCGCCTTGTCATAATGGTGCGTGATGTAATCGACTATCAGCTTCTGCCCCTTGCTAAGCTTTTTTATGCTGTTTATCCTGTTTATAAGATCAAAACTCCTGTTATCCATATATCCTCCGATATTCCCCGGGTCTGCTCCGAAAAAACGATACGTATTTTTGGAAATATGTCGTAACACTCTAATATTACATTCAGCATACCTAAAAATCAAGGCAACACATTTTTTCGATCGTATCTGTCAATGATAGAATCTGTACGTATTTCTGACGGAAGCGTTTCTTTCGGAGGCGGCATGATACAGGTAGACGATTCGGGGAGCGGAAGTTTTGTAGGCGGGACCTGCATAGGCATATACAGGCCTGAAACCAACGAATACTATTTTGACATCATCCCCGTGGAACTGTATAGCGTAGAAAACTTCGCAAAAAAGAAGTACCTTGACGAGGTGGTGAATATCGTCGAAGCCGCGTTCAGGGTCCTTTGCCCTGCAGAGGGAGAAATCATCGAGGTGTGCAGAGGATACATGTTCGACCGGCTCAAAATATGGCTCACAGAAAACGGCTACCGGTGGTATTCAACGCAGATCACGGGACAGGTACAGGAAATAGTCGAAAAAAGCTTCGAACTTTATGCCGAAAGGCTCGGACTTCCCGGCCATTACATAAAGTACACGCGATATCCTTTCCACTTCCATAAGCTCCTCAGATGGGTCTATGCGGACTTCGAAAACAGGATCAGGCTTTGCAAGGTCGGCTGGAAATGCTGGCAGAAAATAGCCGGGCTTACGCCTGACATATCGGATGCCTGCATATGCGCCCCGTCTTTCATATGCATGAAATGCGGCAGATATATAAAGCCGGGGAGCGAGATCAGGGTGATACGCTTCGTAAGCAACAGGGAAAATTATGTGTACCTGCATAAGGCGTGCCATGCCCGCCGGTCATTCGTCCGGTTGCCGGATGCAACAAAGGGACGGTCCCCCGGACCGTCCCCGTACCCTGATAACTGATTTGCATGCGCATCATTGCTTATGCCGGATGCACCCTGAACTCATAGTCCACCATGGTGCCGTCGATCCTGTATTTCGCAGCCTGGCGCTGCTTGAAGAAGTTCTCGGCCACCTGCGGGAACAGGGCATACGTGAGTACGTCTTCGTCCTGCTCGATGTATTCGGATATCTGCTTTCTGATCTTGTCCAGTTCGGGTTCGATCAGGTCGGCAGGCCTGCAGGTGATCTGCTCTTCGTCCCCGAGGATCTTTTTCTTGATGTGCTCGGGGATGGGAGCAGGAGTCTTCCCGTATTCGCCTTTCACAAGCGCCTTGGACTCCTTCGGCACCATCTTGTACCTTTCGCCCGTGATAACGTTCATGACTGCCTGGGTTCCGACGATCTGGCTGGTAGGCGTGACCAGCGGCGGATATCCGAAGTCTTCCCTGACCCTCGGCACTTCCCTGAGCACTTCTTCGAACAGGTCCGCCTTCCCGGCCTGTTTGAGCTGCGAAACGAGATTGGACAACATCCCGCCTGGCACCTGGTATTTGAGCGTATTGACGTCTACACCCATGACTTTTATATCAAGCAGGCCTGACTTGACGTATTTCTCCTTGACGGGCCTGAAGTATTCAGCTATTTCGCTCAGCTTGCCAAGATCGAGGCCGGTATCGTATTCGGTGCCCTTGAGCGTTGCGACCAGGGGCTCCGTCGGCGGCTGGGACGTACCCAGTGCAAACGGGGATATTGCGCAGTCTACCACGTCTACCCCTGCTTCGATGGCCTTGAGGTAAGTCATTGAGGCAACGCCGCTCGTATAATGCGTGTGGAGCTGGATCGGTATCTTAACATTCTCCTTCAATGCTTTCACAAGATCATAAGCCGCGTATGGCACGAGCAGTCCGGCCATGTCCTTGATGCATATGCTGTCGGCGCCCATTTCTTCCAGCATGCGGGCATCCTTCACAAACATGTCGAGGTTGTGTACAGGGCTGATGGTGTAGCTCATAGCTGCCTGTGCATGGCCGCCTTCCTTTTTGCAGGCCTTGATCGCGGTTTCCAGGTTCCTTGCGTCATTGAGGGCGTCAAAGATCCTGATGATATCGATGCCGTTCGCTATGGATTTCTGTACGAAGTATTCGACGACATCATCCGCGTAATGCTTGTACCCGAGCAGGTTCTGTCCTCTCAGCAGCATCTGCAGCTTTGTCTTTTTTGCCTTTGACCTGATTTTCCTGAGCCTTTCCCAGGGATCTTCGTTCAGGAAGCGGAGGCATGAGTCGAATGTGGCCCCTCCCCAGCATTCCAGCGAATGGTATCCGACTTCGTCCAGCTTCTCCACTACGGGCAGGATATCGTCTGTCGTCATCCTGGTGGCTATCAGGGACTGATGTGCATCTCGTAGTACCGTTTCTGTTATTTTTACCTTTGCCATTACCTGGTCCTCCTTAACTCCTTTGTCATACTTTAATTCCTCAGTCCAGTGAAACGAGAAGGTCGCCGGCATTGACCGATGTTCCGCTGGTAACGTTCACGGAAACGACTGTGCCGTCCGCAGGAGCGACTATCTCGTTTTCCATCTTCATTGCTTCAAGTATCAGCAATACCTGTCCTCTTTTAACCGTGTCACCGACGGCCACTGCTATGTTGAGTATAGTGCCCGGCATCGGTGCAGTTACTTTCACCGATCCGACACCACCTGAAGCTGCAGCTTTGGCCGCAGGAGCAGGCGCCGGTGCGGGTGCGGATGCCTGGGCAGGCGCGGCAGGTGCCGCTACGGGCTGTACCGGTGCTGCTGCTATTGTGTAGGCTATCGCGCTGCTTCCCTTTACTTCTTCGACTTCAACTTCATACTGGTTCCCGTTCACCTTTATCAGAAACTTTTTCATGATTCCTTCCTCCCCGATCGGTTTTGTTGTATTTTCAGATTCATGCATTCAGGTCGCGGCCGAGACGTTCAAGTCTGCCGGCGGTATTCCAGACCGGCGATGACTGCGGTATCTGCCTCATGGACCGTACGACCAGCCGGTAGTCCGGCCTGGTCTCCATCTCTGCTATTGCAGCGGTTATCACGGCGATTACTTCTTCATCGATATTTACGTTACTGCTCCCGGACATGTCTGCACCTCCAAATCACAGCGGTATGTTGCCATGTTTCTTCGCCGGCCTGTTTTCCCTTTTCCCGGCCAGCATCTCGAGAGCGCTTATGAGCCTTGGCCTTGTTGTTGCCGGGTCTATGACGTCGTCTACGTACCCCCTTGCCGCTGCTATATAAGGATTCGAGAACTTGTTCCTGTACTCCTCTATTTTCTGCTCGCGGCATTCTACCGGGTCTTCAGCCGCTGCGATCTCTTTCCTGAAAATTATGTTCGCGGCTCCCTCCGGACCCATGACGGCTATCTCCGCACTCGGCCACGCAAATACGATGTCTGCCCCGAGATGCTTGCTGTTCATCGCTATATAGGCTCCGCCGTATGCCTTCCTGACGATAACGTTGATTTTCGGGACTGTTGCCTCTGAAAATGCATACAGCAGTTTTGCACCATGCCTTATGATCCCGCTGTATTCCTGCCCGGTCCCGGGAAGGTATCCGGCAGTGTCTGTGAATGAAACCAGCGGGATGTTGAATGAGTCGCAGAAACGTACGAACCTTGCGGCCTTGTCAGATGAATCCACGTCAAGGACGCCGGCCAGCACGTTTGGCTGATTTGCCACGATGCCCACTGTTTTACCGTTGAGCCTTCCGAAGCCTACGATGATGTTCTGGGCGAAATGCCTGTGGACTTCCATGAATTCACCGTTGTCCATCACCTTTGTGATTATCTCTTTCATATCGTAGGGCTTGTTGGAACTGTCGGGCACTATCCCGGAAAGGCTTTCTTCCAGCCTGTTGGGATCATCGGTAACGACCAGTACCTCCGGATCGGTCAGGTTGTTGTCGGGAATATAGCTGATAAGCCTTCTGATCTCTTTTATGCACTCTTCTTCGTTTGCGCACCTGAAATGCGCGACACCGCTCTTCGAGTTATGTACCTCCGAACCTCCCAGGGACTCGAAGGTCACGTCCTCGCCGGTAACGGACTTGATTACCTGCGGACCCGTGATGAACATGTAGCTCGTCTTGTCGACCATGAACACGAAGTCCGTTATGGCCGGCGAATAGACAGCGCCGCCGGCGCAGGGTCCCATTATGACCGATATCTGGGGTATAACTCCCGAAGCCAGCGTGTTCCTGAAGAATATCTCACCATATCCGCTGAGTGCGTCGATGCCTTCCTCGATCCTGGCCCCGCCGGAATCGTTGATGCTGATGAACGGAGCCCCGACCTTCATGGCCATGTCCATCACTTTTGTGATCTTTCGGGCATGAGCCTCGCCGAGCGAGCCTCCTATTACTGTAAAGTCCTGTGACGCCACGAACACGGGCCGTCCGTCTATGGTTCCGTAGCCTGTCACGACTCCGTCGCCGGGTATTTTCTTTTTCTGCATATCGAAATCGATTGCCCGCGTTTCAACGAAAGCATCCACTTCAACGAATGAATTTTCATCCAGCAGTTTCTCAAGCCGTTCGCGTGCCGTCAGCTTGCCTGACTCGTGCTGCTTTGCGATCCTTTCGGCACCGCCTCCCTGTTCGAGTGCCTGCCTTCGGATCTTTAGTTCGCTTATTTTTTCCATAGTACCCATATGGCTCCCACCTCGTCCTACTGGTTTCCTGAGTGCATATTATAATTTGGTGCTATTACCTGGTGCTAATATAATTGGATTATATAATATTTTCCATTCTCTTTCAACTATGAATGTGTGGCTCCCGGCAAGCCGTCAAATAAAAAAAACCTCATCACTGTCAGCATCAGCTGAACGAGCCAAAGGTCCTCCTGCCACCTATAAACATAAAATCAAGCGGTTTTACCGCCGGGCAATGACCACGCAATTTTGCATGTTACCTCCAGTCATTATCAAGTGTACCATTGCAAAAACATAACGTCAATAAATACAAAAAAAATTTGTTAAAAAATAATCATTGTTCCTCAGATCGTATATACCCTTATTTTTACCGTTCCAAACTGCCATATTTTGACCGGAGCATGTCGATCTCCTCCCTTCGGAGATGCCTCCATTTGCCTTCAGTAAGGCTGCTGTCAGTTATGCCTCCTATTGCTGTCCTTTTCAGCCGCAGAACAGGATGCCCGACGGCTTCGAACATCCTCCTGACCTGCCTGTTTTTGCCCTCATGTATCGCTATCTCGACAACAGACCTACCGGCGGATTCTTCGATTATCATCACACGCGCCGGTGCAGTTGTGTGGCCTCCAATGTCAAGACCTTTTTCAAGTCTTCTGATATCTTCCGCGTCCAGCCTTCCTTCCACTTCGGCCACGTACACCTTTTCAACTTCATTCCTGGGATGCATGAGCATATTGGCAAATTCGCCGTCATTTGTGAGGATGATCAGACCTGACGTATCGTAATCGAGTCTCCCGACGGGGTAGATCCTCTCTTTTATTCCACTGACCAGGTCTACGACGGTTTTCCTTGAAAACTGGTCCTTCACGGATGAAATGTATCCTGTCGGCTTGTTCAGAAGGATATATACTCTCTTCCGCCCCGGTCTTATCACTTCCCCGTCGACCTTGATTTCCTCCGAACCCTCGACTTTCGTCCCGGGTTCGGTCACTATCTTCCCGTTTACCTGCACTCTTCCCTGCAGGATCAGTTCTTCACATTTCCGCCTGGATGATACCCCGGCATCGGCCAGGAATTTTTGAAGCCTGATCACAGTCCGTTCCCTCGCATTTGTTTTGCCGATTTTGTACCCATAAAATCATAGCATAAACCCGCATTTGCTGAAAAGACAAGCCCCGGGATCCGGACATGTGACCAGGCTCAATTGGATCAGTTGCCGTGTTTATTGCCCGGGATCCTCTTCTTTCTCTTTCCTTACTGCGATCTTCTTTTTGCAGATGCTCTCCAGCCTGCAAAGAATTTCGGGCACAAGATCCAGCACCTTGTCTACGGTCGAATTGATATTGACAGGAAGGAGTTTTATATGGCCGTTCCCCACGACCATGAAAGCTACCGGGCTGATGCTCACACCGGCTCCGCTGCCTCCTGCGAACGGGAATTTCCCTCCGCCGCTCTCCTCATCTCCATCCCGGCTGCTTTCATCCTTTTCTTCGCCTGCAGTGCGGCCGTACTCACCGCCGCCGGCAGCAAAACCGAATGAGACCCTGGATATGGGGATGATCACCGTTCCATCAGGTGTTTGCACCGCATCGCCCACTATCGTGTTAACGTCGACCATTTCCCTGATGCTTTGCATTGCCGTCTTCATCAAAGCTTCTATAGGATGCTGCTCAGACACTTGCTTCACCACCTGTTGCTTTTTGGGACTTCATTTTGATCCTGTGCTTCATGGAGTATATTTTTATCAGCACAACTATAATATGGACCAACCTGACATGAAATATGCAGCGGGCCTCCACTTCCAGGACTTTTTCATTGAAACAGGGGATGATTTTTATCCTTTCGCTCCTGATTTTCAGGTGGCGTGATAAATGAGCAGTCAGAATTCCCGCGGCACTCCAGAGAGCGCCGCAGACAAGGCCGGTCCGCGCGGCGTCGCCTGTTCCCTGCTTCAGTTTCACCTCGATGTCGGCTTGTATATCATGCCTGTTAAGGTATTTCCTGATATCTTCAAGAAGACTGCCGTGATCCTTCAGGTATTGCCATGCGCTTATGATTTTTTTGATTATGTCGTCAGGGCCGGTCTTATCGCTTGCCTTCGAACCTCCCCGCATCCTGCGGCTCTGGCCCCTGACCAGCTTGAATCTGGTCCTCCCCTTTTCCTTTCTGACCAGCGGCACTTCAAATTCGTACCTTATCGCTCCCTTTCCGCTGTAAAAGGAAAAGACCACCCACTCATCCTGCTCGTCCCTGGTATATTCAACGGCAGCCTTTATCCTTATGACAAACAGCACGATATACAGTGCAAAGATAAAAAAAACAGCTATATAAAGCATTATCGGCTCCACCTGACAATGCAATGCTCTACAAGCTATTTTTTCCAGTCCGGGACTTTTTCATCCTTATCCCATGACATTGTCCATACGCTTTTAGTGTTTTATGATTCGGCGCCATCCTGCTGTGTGCCTGTCCCCGGATCGTTCACGGTCTCTTCGTGTCCGTCCCCGGCCTCCATCCTGTCGAGTTCAAGCATCGGCAAATCCTTGATGGATCTGAAACCGAAACATCTGAGAAACTCCTCGGTTGTCTCGTACAGTACGGGCCTTCCCGGGGAATCCAGCCTTCCCGCCTCTTTTATCAGGTTCCTTTCAAGGAGTGTGGCGATGGAACTGTCCGAGTTGACACCCCTGATCATCTCTATCCTGGCCCTCGTGACCGGCTGGTTGTAAGCGATTATCGCCAGCGTTTCGAAAGCTGCCTGGGAAAGCGCCTGTTTTTGCCTGGGTTCAGCAAGTTTGCTTATGTACTCGTGATGCTCCGGCCTTGTACATATCTGGTAGCTGCCGTTTATTTCCCTTATCAGTATGCCCCTGCTGGAGTTCCGGATCCTGATGGACATGTTGTCCAGGATCCTTTTTGCCGTAGCCTTATCAAGTCCTAGTATCTCTGCGATCTTTGCAAGCGGCACCGGGTCTCCTGCCGCAAAAAGCAGGCCTTCCACTATTGCTTCCATTTCCTTCAGATCCATAACCGACTGCCTTTCTGTTCAGTGATGATCTCCGTCCGATGCCGGGCCGGGTCAAGCCATGCTGTCAAGCTCCCTGGTATCTGTCTGGCTGAGTCCCGGCGCCATTTCGACCCTGCTCACGTAGATCTCGCCATGGAGCCTCCTCTGCTCGAGCCTGGCCCTCCTGAGCTTTGCCAGCTCAAGTATCGCAAGGAAACCTGTCACGATATCCGTAAGGGACCTGGATTTGAAGGAGAACAGGTCAAAGAACCTGAACCTGCCCCTTTTGACCAGTTCCCTGATTATTTCCCTCATCTTGCTCCTCAGCGACACTTTTTCATGCCGTATGATCCGGTTTATCCCATCGGCGTTGGGATTTATCTTTCTCCTGTTCCTCTCCAGCAATTCCTGGTAAACTCTTTTCAGTTCACCAGGCACAAGCTCCACTGTATCATATTTTTTTATGCAGGCAATGGGTTCCGGCAACTTCCACCATACCCTGGACCATTCTTTCTCACGCTCCCTGAGCACATATGAAAAGTCCTTGTATTTCCTGTACTCAAGGAGCCTTGATACGAGTTCCTCCCTCGGGTCTTCCTCCTCCTGGTGTTCTTCTTTCCTGGAAGGGAGCAGCATCTTCGATTTTATATGCAGCAACGTGGAAGCCATTACAAGAAATTCGCTGGCTATCTCAAGATCCATTTCCTGCATGGCGAAAAGGTAGTCCATGTACTGGTCCGTAATGGTATTTATGGGAATATCATAGATATTGAACTGGTTTTTTTCTATCAAATGAAAAAGCAGATCAAAAGGACCTTCAAAATTCTCTATTCTGATTGTGCATGCGTTTGTAAGTGAGCTTTCCAAGCATATTCCCCCGGAATTCCGCCCTGCGTTTTCACCAGTCTATTTTCATCGCTTTCCGTACTTCGGCCATAGTCTTTTGGGCCGTTTTCGCCGCGCGCGCGTTGCCGTTTTCAACGACTTCCCTGATATACCCGTGCCTGCTGAGAAGTTCCTGCCTTTTTTCATATATCGGCATCAGCTTTTCAGCCATTTTCGAATAAAGGTTCTTTTTACACTGGACACAACCTATGGTGCCCGCCCTGCACATTGCTTCCGTTTCGGCGACTCCTTCCTCGTTGAGCACCGTGTGGTATGCGAATACCGTGCACACCTCGGGATGGCCCGGATCATCCTTCCTGATCCTGGCAGGGTCTGTCACCATCGACATTACTTTTTTGCGCACCGTTTCAGGATCATCGGACAGGGTTATGGTATTGTTGTAGCTTTTGCTCATTTTCCTGCCGTCCGTTCCGGGAAGTACTTTCGCTTTCGTCAGCACTGACTGTGGTTCAGGGAACACTTCCCCGTAAAGGTAGTTGAAACGCCTCGCGATCTCCCTGGTCAGTTCCACGTGGGGCAGCTGGTCCTCGCCGACCGGTACGGCCTCAGGCTTGTATATGAGGATGTCCGCTGCCTGCAGGCAGGGATAGCCCAGGAATCCGTATGTCGAAATGTTCCTGTCCTTCATCTGCTGGAGCTGGTCTTTATAGGTCGGACACCTGTACAGCCATGAAAGCGGCGTTATCATGGAAAACAGCAGGTGCAGTTCGGCATGCTCCTTTACCGCGGACTGTACGAATATCGTACATTTTTCGGGATCAAGCCCGGCGCTGAGGTAGTCTGTGACCATATCGATGATGTTGGATTTCAGTTCCGACGTATCCTCGTAACCGGTCGTCAGGGCATGCCAGTCCGCAATGAAAAAGAAACATTCATATTCATCCTGGAGCTTCACCCAGTTTTCGAGCGCTCCAAGGTAGTTTCCGAGATGCAGTTTGCCCGTCGGCCTCATGCCGCTGAGCATTACTTTTTTACCGTTCTGAGTTCCCATATGTTCCCCGCTTTCCGTATCAGGTCTTGCGCCGGCCCGGGCCGGCTTGTCAGCTTATACATATTGTAATTTCAGCTATCCAAGGTGTCAAGTATATGTCCAGTCTACGATCCGGACGATGACTGATCCCACCAGCCCGAACAGCAGCTCGACCGCTCTCCTCAGCGGATACGTGACTGTGGACAGAATGCCCGGATTCGCTATCATCAGCAAAAGGAACAGCAGTCCGATGTACCTTTCATAGCTCATGATAGTAAAATAGGTCCTCGCCGGGAGTATACCCGTCAGTATCTTCGAGCCGTCGAGCGGCGGTATGGGGATAAGATTGAATATGGCAAGGCCTATGTTTATGATGTAGAAGATCCCGCATATGATGAAAACGACCGACCTGAACGAAAGATCCATGCTGTACGCTCCTATCAGGTATCTCACGATCCTGCTGTCATACAGCACTCTGGACGGTGCACTGTATGGCTGTACATCCTGTGCGGCGATCATGACCATCGGGAACGAGAACGCGAAAGCAAGCAGCAGGTTTGAAAGGGGACCTGCCAGGCTCACCATTATGGTTCCCTTTTTGTAGTTTTTATAGTAAGTGGGATCTATAGGTACAGGCTTCGCCCACCCGAACCCGAATCCGCTGTACATCGAAACCATGAGCATCAGCGTCCCGACAGGGTCGAGGTGCTTCAGCGGATTGAGCGTGAGCCTTCCGAGCCTTTTTGCCGTCGGGTCGCCAAGCCTGTATGACGTATATGCATGGGCCATCTCATGGAAACTGAGTGAAACCAGGATGGCCGGTATCGCACATAAAAGAAAAAGTATGTCGCTCCTCATTTTCAAGTCATCACTCCTGCAGACGGTTTCATTTTACCGCCGTCATTTTATTTTACCAAAGATTGCGGGAAAAGTCTGTCTGAAAATATCTTTACCCTGCCTGAGAATGATAAAAACCAGCAGTCGATCTATGATCTCCCGCTGGCTGTCCTGTGATCGTTCATTGCCGGTCACGGCCTGGCGTCCTGCCTGGCACAGGCGGTTTTCAGTTGGCCGCCCTGCCCAGGCAGAACCATTCCTGCATCAGCCTGAGCATTATGCGCAGGAACGTCGCTCTCTGAACTTCGCCTGACGCCACGATATCGGCCCTGCCCACTTCTTTGCCGGATATCGTGTAGATCACCTCTCCTGTTTTCTGTCCTGACATGACCGGCGCCCTGATATCTGCCATGATTTTTATCTCTCTTTCTATCTTACCCTTTTCACCTTTCCTCAGCAGAAGCCTGACGTCTTCTTTGAACACGGCTTTCGTCACGGGCTGGAGGCCTTTCTTCACTTCTACCAGCTGTACCACGTCACCCATGTTGTCCACCAGGACCGTCTCAAAATTGGCAAACCCATAGTCCAGCAGTTTCCTGCTTTCGGCAAACCGCGTATTGGAATCCGGTTCTCCAAGCACGACAGAAATGAGCTGCTGCCCGTTCCTGACCGCGGCTGCTGCAAGGCAATGTCCCGCGGCGCTGGTATATCCCGTTTTAAGTCCTACTGTCCCGCTGTAGTGCCTGACAAGTTTGTTCGTATTGTCAAGGGAAACATAATTTTTGCCCGGGACGTTCTCCCTGAATTTTGCGTGCCACGTAGACGTGTACTTCGTGATCTCGGGATGTTTGAGAAGCAGTTCCCTGGACATCACGGCTATGTCGTATGCGCTGCTGAAATGGCCGGTATCGGTTAGTCCTGTACAGTCCAGGAAATTGGTGTCTTTCATGCCGAGTTCCCTGGCTTTCTGGTTCATCATCGCCACAAACGTTTCCTCGCTTCCGGCAACGGCTTCTGCCAGCGCCACGGTCGCATCGTTCGCAGAATGTATGGCCACCGCCTTGAGCAGTTCGTCCACGGTGAACACCTCGCCGGGCTCCAGCCATACCTGTGAGCCTCCGAAACTCCATGAGTATTCGCTTACCGTCACCTTCGTATCATAAGAGATTATGCCTGCATCTATGGCTTCCATGATCAGCAGCATGGACATGATTTTTGTTATGCTGGCTATGGGCAGCCTTTCATGGCTGTTCTTCTCGAGAAGGACCGTTCCGGTGCTGCATTCCACCAGTATTGCGGCTTTCGCCTTAAGGTCTGTCAGGGAGGTGTTGCTCTGGATCTTCATCACTTCAACCGAATCATATTCCACGACACCTTCTATCCGGCCGTAAACAGGCAGCGCCATGATATCAGCGAGAAGCAGCAGGAAGGAAAGGCTGAGCAACAAGGTCTTTTTCAGCATGGTATACACCCCTTGCGAACATACTTCATATCCTCATATTAAAGGTATGCCACAAAAGGGCCGTATATTCTGTGAACCTGGCGACTGCCCGCCGGCGGTTCCCGGTACCGGGTCCGCTCCCCTGGTAAACTCCGGTCGCACCCGGGTCAGTACCTGGTCACCCCGCTGCTGTCCACGTACGCAAGGATCAGCGGCCTTTCGGCAGGAGCCTCCGGTGATAATCCGTATGCCTGTATCAGCATTGCCTCAGCTTCAGGCAGCAGTTTACGGGATGAAGTGTGCAGTTCCGCGATCGTTTCACCCGGCCTGACATAGTCGCCTGTCTTTTTGTACAGGATAATGCCTGCACTGTGATCCAACGTCCCATCCCTGGTTTTGCGGCCTGCTCCCAGGAGCATGGATGCTTTCCCGACAAGTTCGGACTCCATAGAGGTTATGTACCCTTCGCGCGTTGCTTTAACAGGATGCTTCACAACTGCTTCCTGCATTGCCCTTTCGTCCCACGGCATGTACTCGGCGCCCTGCTTCATCGCAAGTTCGCCGAACTTCTTAAGGGCGCTGCCGTCCTTCAGGCTGTTTTCCACGAGATCCCTGCAAAAAGCAATATCCCCTTTGCCTCCAAGCTCGAGCATCCTGGCCGCAAGTTCGCAGCACACGGTCTTCAGGTCTTCCGGCCCCCTCCCCCTCAGCACTTCGATGGCTTCCCTGACTTCCAGGGCGTTGCCGACGCAGTTGCCAAGAGGGGTATCCATATCTGTGACGACCGTAGCCGTTTTCCTCCCGGTAAGTTCGCCTATGGACACCATTTCTTCGGCAAGCTTTATCGAATCTTCCAGAGTTTTCATGAATGCGCCGCTGCCGGTCTTCACATCGAGCACGATCCTGTCTGCTCCCGATGCCAGCTTCTTGCTCATAACGCTGCTGGCTATCAGCGGGACGCTGCTGATCGTGGCTGTCAAATCCCGCAGCGAATAGAGTATCTTGTCCGCCGGCGCCAGGTTCCCGGTCTGTCCGGATATTGCTATGCCGATCTCTTTCACATTCCTTATGAATTCTTCCCGTGAAAGAGAAGTCCTGAAGCCCCTGATCGACTCGAGCTTGTCGATGGTGCCGCCGGTATGCCCGAGACCCCTGCCCGACATCTTTGCCACGGGTACTCCGCACGCGGCTACGATCGGACCTGCCACGAGGGTAGTCTTGTCTCCGACGCCTCCGGTGCTGTGTTTATCGACTTTTACGCCCGGTATCTCCGAAAGGTCGATCATATCGCCCGACCTTGCCATCGCCATCGTGAGGTCGGCCGTTTCCCTTTTATCCAGTCCCCTTATACAGATCGCCATCAGCAGCGCGGAAGCCTGGTATTCGTAGACACTCCCGCTGCATATACCTTCTATGAAGAAATTTATCTCCTCGGTGGACAGTTCCTTTCCGTCCCTCTTTTTTTCGATTATGTCCGTGATCCTCATAAAACCACCTGTTCCAACAGTGATCGGAAGTATCGGACCGGAACCCTGAAAATCATGGCTTCACGATGTCGCTCAAAAAGCTCTCCGCACCGAACCTGGCGTCGATCCCCAGGTACTCCGCCGCTGTCTGCGCCAGGTCGGAAAAAGTTTTCCTGGTACCCAGGTCTGCTCCTCTCCTGGCATTCCTGCCATATACCAGCAGCGGGACATATTCGCGCGAATGGTCGGTGCTTGCCGTCGTCGGGTCGCAGCCATGGTCCGCTGTTATGAACAGTATGTCATGCTCTTTCATCGAACCGATTATTTCTGGGACCCGGCCGTCGAATTCCCTCAGGGCGTTCGCATATCCTACAGTATCGTTCCTGTGGCCGAATTTCATGTCAAAGTCCACCAGGTTTGCGAATATAAGTCCGCTGAAATCCTCCCTGATGAACCTGATCGTTTTGTCGACCCCGTCCATGTTGCCCTGGGTATGGACCGATTCCGTTATCCCCCTGCCCGCGAATATGTCGTCTATTTTCCCGACAGCCTTGACTTCGAGCCCGGCTTCATTCACATGGTCCAGCAGTGTTTTATCGGGCGGCTCCAGCGAAAAATCCCGCCTGTTGGCAGTTCTCGTGTAATTGCCTTCAGTGCCGGTAAACGGCCGTGCTATCACGCGCCCCACCGCATGTTCGCCCGTAAGTATCCTCCTTGCGATCCTGCAGATCCTGTACAGCCTGTCCGGAGGTATTACATCTTCGTGCGCGGCTACCTGGAAGACGCTGTCTGCGGAAGTGTAAATTATCGGATAACCCGTCTTTACGTGCTGATGTCCTAACTCATTTATTATCACCGTGCCTGAAGCCGGATAATTCCCCAGCGTCTTCGTCCCGATCTCATTTTCGAACCGCCGCACGACTTCCTCGGGAAACCCGTCGGGATACACAGGGAAAGGTCTTTGCAGGGTGATCCCTGCAAGTTCCCAGTGCCCCGTCGTGGTATCCTTCCCGGCGGAGCGCTCGGCCATTTTCCCATAGCATCCCAGTGGCTCGCCGACGGGTTTGAAACCGACGATACCGTCAATGTTCCCCAGGCCGAGCTTCTCAAGGTTCGGCAGTGAAAAGCCGCTGACTGCCGCGGCAATATTGCCGAGCGTGTTACTTCCTTCGTCTCCGTATTCGGCGGCATCGGGCATTTCGCCGATCCCTGCGCTGTCAAGAACTACTATTATCACTCTTTTCATACCGTCCACCTCATTGCAGCAAGCCTCCTGGTCCCGGCAGCCGTATTGGGACTTTTGCCGCCAGTACATCCGGCGCCGCTTTTGCTCCTATATCAGATTGTACCACAAATTCCGCTCCAGGATATCTTCTTATGTATATCCGGATGTATTCGCCCACATTATGGACACCTTGGGTGTGGACGGCCAAGCCATTGATGGGGTGCAAGTTTTACAGATGCAGCCGGAGCATGCAGCCCGAATGAGGCCACAGGAACCGCAACCGGCAGCATGGACGCTGTCGGCGCTGGTCCCGGGCAATGGACGGCGATTGACCTGCGCCCTCATTGGAGCGAATGATCCGGTATGCAGCTGTTGACGCAGCAACCACAAATGGATCGGCCGTCCATATCCCAGGGTTTATCTGCAGCCTGGCGGGTATCTGCTGTAATATAGTATCTGCCGTAAAAGCGAAACCTGAATACAAAAAACCTGCTGTCAGCAGGTTTCATCGGCATCCGGTTTTTTCGATATATCCGGGCATCCGTGCGCGCCTGTCTGTCACGCCCTCGGATGAGTCTTCTTGTATATCTCCTTTATCCTGTTCCTGGCTATCTGGGCATATACCTGGGTCGAAGAAATATCGGAATGTCCGAGCATCTCCTGTATCGATCTCAGGTCAGCCCCGTTTTCGAGCAGATGGGCTGCGAACGAATGGCGCAGCGTATGGGGCGTGATGTCCTTGTTTATCTTGGCCTGGTTCTTGTATTGCTTTATGATTTTCCAGAAGCCCTGCCTTGTGAGCCTGCTGCCGTTGATATTCACGAACAGCGCTTTTTCCTCTTCGTTCTGTACCAGCATGGGCCTCGATTTGCTCAAATATTCCTTAAGCGCGTTTATAGCCATGGAGCCGATGGGTATCACCCTTTCCCTGGCTCCCTTGCAGCACCTGATGTAGGCCAACTCCAGGTTCAGGTCGTCCAGGTCGAGCTGTATCAGTTCCGATACCCTGATACCAGTGGCATACAGCAACTCAAGCATCGCCTTGTCGCGATAACCCTTCAGATCGACGCACTGCGGCTGTTCCAGCAAAAGTTCCACTTCTTCCGGAGAAAGTATCTGCGGAAGTTTCTTCTCGACCTTCGGTGATTCCAGTTCTGCCGTCGGATCATGATCAATCAGTTTGCACTTTGCTATGTATTGATAAAAGGACCTTATCGACGCCAGGTTTCGCGATATGGTCGACGTCGCCCTGCCTTTTTTCTGGAGGTACAGCAGATAGGCTATGACCGTGGTTTTGTTAGTATTGGCGATATTATGCAGGTTTATCTCGTGCAGATAGGAGAAATACTGCTCTATATCCCGTCGGTACGACTGGAGAGTATTCATCGACAGCCTTTTGTCCTTTTCCAGAAAATCAACGAATTCCTGTACCAAAGCTTCCATTCATACTACCCCTTTTTATTTGAATGTTCTTTACCAGCTTTGTTATTTATTGATTTTAATACATTTCTGCATCAAATAAAAGTAATTTTTTCTAATACATAGAATTCCTGCTAATTAAGCGATGAAACCGCGTAATAATCCATTATTTTTTAACAGATTTGTTTATGTAAATATTATATACTGTTTTTTCTATATTATACTTACATTTTCTGATTTTTTCATTTTTTTTCTTTATTTACAGGCCATTTTTCCCCTGCCGTTTACCACGGACCATGCAGCCGTCAGAAAACTCCGCACGAAACCGGCCTGTGTGTATCTATATCCCTTGTCATGAAACTATCGGGGCTATCATGCGGATCATCACCGGTGTGATATATGCGTCTATCACTATCCCCACCATGATCATGCCGGTGAACAGCAACGCCACAAGGCAGTACGATATAAAGGCCGATTTCAGCCCGTGTTTCTGGAGTTCCTGGACTGTTTTGTTCCTGGCCAGTCTCATCGAAAAATTGATCCCATTGACTCCTATGCCGATCAGGCACGGTATTATGATCATTTCCTTCGGGAACAGGGCTAAACCCGTCAGCAGCATCCCTTTCATCCCCAGCGCATTTATTACGAAACCGGACGTGAATCCGGTCACGAACCCCCTGGCACAGACTATCATGTAAATAAAGGGAATGCCTATGACGGTAACGCCAAGGACCCACAACAGGCCCGTCACCCTCAGGTTTTCGGCAAGCCCTGCTGCAAAGAGTTCTCCGCCGCTGACGTCCTGGTTGCTGAACAACCGGAGGAAACCATGAAGGTAATTGAAGAGTTCGTCTTTCTGCATTGCACTTAATCCATTTACAGTAAATGCCCCTGTTATGACCCCGAAGACGAATGACAGAAGCAGGAAGGAATACGTGTTCCGGTTGGCATTCAGATGTTCCCTGATGATGTTTTGAAGCTTTTTGACCATAACCATTCCCTGTCTTCTGCCAATAAAAAATTTACAATACCATCTTATGCAGATGATATTGTAAACTATTCCTCGGGAAATCATCGGGCATGTCGTCCGTCCGGGGCGTCCCCGCCGGTCAGGCATCTACCTGTGCCGGATACCGATCCTGCCGCTTACTATCTTGTCAGCAAGGAAAATGCCGATTATGCTCTTTGCGTCCGTTATCTTTCCTTCGAGCACCATGCTGAGCAATTCATCGATATGATATTTCTCCGTCGTGATGAATTCATCCTCGTCCGCACAGCTGTCTCCTTCCTTAAGGCCTGTTGCTGCATAAAGGTGCAGGACTTCATCGGAAAACCCGGGCGTGCTGTGGACACTAACAAGGTATGTCAGTTTATCCGCCGTAAGGCCGGTCTCCTCCTTCAGTTCCCTGGCTGCGCATACGGCAGGGTCTTCTCCCCTGTCCAGCTTGCCCGCCGGTATTTCCAGGGAAACAGCGTCCAGGGGCTTCCTGAACTGCCTCACCATGTAGATCTCTCCCTTTTCATTCAGCGGGATCACCGCCGCAGCCCCGGGATGCCTCACTATGTCGCGGGTGGCTGTTTTCCCGTTCGGAAGCGTCACCGTTAGTACGTCGACATTTATTATATTGCCTTTATATACATGTTTTTCATCTACTGTTTTTTCGTAATAGTTCATTTACCGCCATCCCCTTCTGCCTGGTCCTCTGGATTTTTCCTTATTTCAGCGACGGCCAGCCTGTCGCACCTGTTGTTGTACTCGTCGTCACTGTGGCCCCTGACTTTTATGAATGTAACATCATGTACCCCCGCCAGTTCGTCCAGCTGCTCCCAGAGGTCCCTGTTCTTCACCTCGTCCCTGTTGCTGTTCACCCATCCGTTCAGCTTCCAGCTGTGTATCCAGCCATTGTTGAAGGCATCCACCAGGTAAGAACTGTCGGAATACAGTTCGACCGAACATGGGTACCTGAGCGCCCTGAGGCCTTCGATCGCAGCGGTCAGTTCCATCCTGTTGTTGGTAGTATCGGGGTCGAAACCGGTCAAAACCTTTTCATGCCCCTCATACAGCAGGATGGCTGCCCATCCTCCTTTTCCGGGATTGCCAGAGCAGGCCCCATCCGTATATATCTTCACTTTTTTCTTTTTCCCGGCCATATCCTTACCTGCCTTCTTCACTGCGGCCTATCTCCGCTGCCCTTTCCGTACAGGCATCCATGGCGCTCATTATCGCATGCCTGAAGCCGCATCTTTCAAGTTCGGCGACCGCCTCTATCGTCGTGCCTGCAGGTGAACAAACCCGGTCCTTCAGTTCTGCCGGGTGCAGGCCGGTCTCGAGCACCATCCCGGCCGATCCCCGCACAGCCCGGGCAGCGAGCCTGTACGCCGTTTGCCTTGGGATACCCTGCCTGACCGCTTCGTCGGCCATGGCCTCGATCATCATGAAAACATATGCCGGGCTGCTCCCGGTAAGCGCGATGACCCGGTTCATCAGCCTTTCATCCAGTTCCTCGGTTTCCCCGGAACACCTGAAAATCTCCCTCACGGTATTTTTTTCTTCTTCACTTATATTATCGTCAAAGCAAATCACTGTCATGCCTTCGCCTACCATAAGCGGCAGGTTCGGCATGGTCCTGACGACCTTTGCTACGTTGCCTGCATACTGTTTGAGTTTTTCCATGCTCACACCTGCTGCGATGGAAATGAGTACTTTACCGTCCGTGAAACTGTCCCTGCACTCCGGAAGCACCTGCGGAACGACTGCCGGTTTTACCGCCAGTATCACATAGTTGCAGATGCCGACCAGCTCCGCATTGCAGGAGCACGTATTCACGCCCGTCTCAGCTGCCAGGGCTTCCATCCGGCCTTTATCCGCATCGAAAATATATATGTTCCCTGGTCCGACCATCCCCGAGCGCAGGATGCCCCTGAGCAGCGACGAACCCATATTGCCGGCGCCTATGAATCCTATCCTGCTTTCCATGTCCATCTCTCCATTCATAACGTGTTGATGCCGTCCCGTATATAATAGCATATTGTTTGAAGTAATTTCCACAGCTATTTTAACTCACACCATTGACACAGGTCCGGGATGTATTGTAGAATATAAAAGTCCACCTGGAGATACAGGCGGACATGTGTTTCTAAAGCATGATACATAGGGGAGTAGCTCAATTGGTAGAGTAGCGGTCTCCAAAACCGTGGGCTGCGGGTTCGAGTCCTGTCTCCCCTGCCACAGAAAAGCCTGGAGCGGCAAGCGCTCCAGGCTTTTTCATATGCTTCACGCCTCCACGCCGTCGGACATTATGGCTTAAGCGATCATTCCCCGATCCCGATACCGCCCGGAAACTGATCGACATTGAACGATGCGTCCTTCGGTGTTGCGCTTCCGGCATTCATGGCTTCTGCCGGCTCCCCGTCGGTATTCGCCCCGGTTTCCGCAGTTTCAGCCATGGTTTGCGCTCCGGCTTTTGGTTTATTCTTCTTTATCAGTACCGAGTCCAGCCAGCCTGTCTTGTGTTTCAGCGAAATATAGCCCATTGCCGACGTGATCAGGGCCCCGATGGAATCTACGATCAGATCCTTCATCGTGTTTTGGAGAGCCTCGCGGCCAACCAGCAATGTGCCGTCTTCCAGTGCGAATTTCTGCATATTCAGACCCAGCAGGCCGTCGAAAACGAACTCGTATATCTCCCACATCACACCGAGCATGATGGCGAAGCAAAAGGCGAAAAGTGAGACGAACAGCGGGCTGAGGTTGACAGGTATCCGTTCCGCGTCATTGAGCAGGGTCACGAACGAGAATCCAAGGGCCCCGAGCATGACGCCGCTGACGCCATGAAGCAGCACGTCCCAATGCCTGAACTGGTAGAAAAAGGCTCTCACCTCACCCAGGTATATGGCACAGAACATGAAGATAACGAATATGATGTGCATCACGCCTGGTATGGTGAGGCTGAATTTCTTCGATATGAAGCCCGGTAGGAACATGATGATTATGCCTGCAGTGCATTGCAGCAGCATTAGAATATATTCGCTTTCAGGCCGTTCGCCTGCCACCGCTTTATCCGCCGGCACCATTATTATCCTGATTATGATGAAGATATCGGACAGTACGAGTAAACTGAATACGATAAGAGTCAGGACCTTTGTCAGCTTCGATCCTTTCATCATTGCCCCCTTTACTGACCAGAGTTGTTCCTATTCTGCAGCTACTTCAAAACTCCCGGCTTTCATCTTCCCGTTTCCTGAAAAGTCAATTACTTCGCATCGCATCAGTATCGGGCTGAAATCACTGTCGATCCGGTAAAAAAGGTCTATCTCTGCTATCATATTCACAGTTGCCGCTCCAAATACCGGAAGAGGCACTTTTATTTCCGCTTTTCCACTCCCTTTGACCAGCGACAGCCTCGAATCCTCGCTTATGTCGACCGGGACAGGCTCGATCCATGTCCTTTCAGCGTACTGTCGCATTATTTCTTCAGGCGGTCCCTGTCCTTCCGTCCCTTCTATCACTATATCAGCGGAAAAGCCATGCTTCCGGTTCGTGATCGTCAGCAGGTTGCCGCCTTTCGTCCATGAAAATCCAAAGCTTTCGATGAAGTCCGCCAGTGTGTTGTCACTTGTGAATGAATGGCTCTTGTCCTTTTTATAGCTGTATATGAAATAGCCGGAATAGCTGAAAGATGCCCCGTACCCAGGTATCACGATGAACACATCGACAGCTCCGTCACCGTCAAGGTCCTCGAATTCGATACCGCTCAGGAGTCCTGACAGGTCGTTCTCTTTCGTGCAGAAGACTATCTGCCTTTCTCCGTCCCCGTTGCTTATGAGAAGCCTGCCTTCCACCCTGTCTGACGTTCCTGTTTCATCCGGCACAACTGCTCTTACGACCAGTATCTGTTCATTGACACCATCGTCGTCGAGATCGACGCTTGCGCTCTGGAGCAGCTGATAATCAGGTTCAGCATATTCCTGCGGCGTACCCGGTCTGGCGCCCTCTGTCGGACCGCCGGTGTCCGGAACGCCCCCGTCCACTGTCGGATCCCCGGCATCTGTCCCGGGCACAGTTGATGATGGCGGCTCATCGGTGCCCGATGGTCCCGTGACGCGTTCATATCCGCCTGCCGCCTCAGTCCCGCTGCCTGTCACCGGCTGTTTCACGCTGCCGCATCCGGCAACAGCAAGGAGAAAGATAACTGATATCAATGTTAGCGCGATTGACCTGCTTATATTGCTCCCCCCCTGTCATGATACGCAGAAAAAGGCACGGCAATCTGTCCGGTCCGGGTCCAATTATTATAATACCATCATTTGCGGCAATAAGCCAGTTATGTTCTGAAAAATAATATGTATGCCGGAAGCGCGATCATTACGATGCAAACCAGCATTATGAATACCGATCCGGCCCTGTTGTTGTTTTTCCAGTTCCACACTGCGTAACTGACGGTACGTATCAGCCCGTACGCAAGGATAAGGATCACCATGGCCCATGTGAATACCGACACAGCCATCCTCCTTTAACCGATCCGGACGCGACGCGCGGCGCGGCAGAGAGTTCCGGCATCATCAGCCTGATTATCAGGCCGGTGCGCCTGATCTTGAATTTCACTTCCACGTTGAACTCGCTGTTCCTGTAATGTGACGGCCAGTCAAACTTTTCCCATTCATCCCATGTGAGGAATTTTCCCTTCATAAACCTTCCGAGGCCGCAGATATCCGAATCGAACTCTTCGGCCGTCCTCCTGAGGAACGTCGTCACGTTCTCCCTTATGACTTCTATGGTCTTGTTTTCTATAGCCTCCGGGTATTTTTCGTGCTCCAGCGTGCTCTGTATCGACGTATAATCACCTTCCAGGTCGAGCCGCACCGTTATGTAGGGCTTCCCGTCCTTCATTTCGACAGTCGTTTTCGGTCTTTTCCGCTGGACCACGTTCATTACTATGACATTCCCGCTGCCGGTGATATCAGGAATTGTCCAGTAGGAATGGTTATACCTGCCGGTGACCATCTGGAAGCATACGGATTCGATGCCGTTGAGCGTACCGACCATTTTCCCGCCCCTGAACACGGCTGTCCCCATCGCCACATTTTTCAGTTCGGATACGGCCGGCACATTCCCGGCTTCATACCTGCCTTCATCCAGGTAATGCTCGCCGGTTTTTCCCATCATGTCGATCTCTTCCACGCTTTCCTTTGGATTTATACCTGAAAGCACGGCAGTGGGTTCGATATCAAGACGCTCGATGGCATGGTGGAAATCGGCTATCCTCGCCTCGGGGTAATACGACGAATAGTCTTTCCCGAGCAGCAGTTCGTAATACTTTGCCGGGTTGCTTTCCAGGACTGAGCTTACCTCCCTGAGATAGACGTCGGGAGGATCGTCCGTAACGACTATGAACATGTCGGGTCTGAACTCCCTGCCCCTCATCATTGCCTGGATATATTTCGAGATGCCTTTTTCAGCCAGTTTTCTCGAAATGACTATCACCTTCGCATGCGACATGTTGATTTCCTTGCTTATCACATTATTCACCATGTTCAGCCCGGAATAGATCGACGGCGTGTCTACGGTGATCACCGAGACAGGCTTCCCTCCTGCTCCCCCGCCGCCTCCGCCGCTTTCTCCGCCTCCTCCGCCACCGATAGAAAGCGGTGCCGCCAACTGCAGCGTCATCCTGAGGATGTTGGCACGCCCGACATCCAGGCCTACTGCAAGCGGATAAGCCATCTCGTCGATCTCGCGCTGGTCATAGCAGCCTGAAAGGGCCAACGACATGATAAGCAGCAGCAGGCAGCATCCGATCCTTAAGTATACGACCGTCCTCTTCATCTGCCTTTAGTCCCCCTTCCGGCGCGCTTCCCGGCTCCGGCAGCGATCATGACCAGGCCGATGAAAGCGAAAGTTACGGCCCATCCCCACGTGTTTATGATTTCGCTTTCAATTTTTATCACTGACAGGAGGTCCACCGGGAGAAAAGCCGCGCTGAACAGTATGATCGCAAACGGGATCATCATGGGTCTTGCGTATTTCAGCCCGGCAGCTTTCGAAACGGTATACACGCCAAAGTAAAATACCGTCGAAAGATACACGAGCGCAGACATCACCCATATAAAAACGAACAGCGACTCTATCCTCTGGAAAAACCTCCCGAGCCCGATGAGCCTTGCCATGTTGAAAACAGGCAGGAACGGCTCCATGCTTGTCGGATATGGAAACACAAGCGTGTAGACCAGCGATCCCGTGACGAAGAAAAAGGAGCTGGCAGTTATGGCCACGTATCCGACTTTCCTGGCGTCCCCGGGGTTTTCAAGGAACGGCGGGAGCATGAAAAGCACCAGCAACTCCGCAAATACCGACGTCCTGTAGAATCCCTTCATCAGGATGTCCTTCAGCCCGGTGCCGAGTATCGGCAGCAGGTTCGTAACATCTATATTAGGCATGATCCCGAGAAGTATCACGATATACCCGGCAGTCGCTATGGGCGTAACTATTGCATTATGCCGGACGATGGACTCGACTCCCAGCAAGCCGGCTATGATCACGCCCGCCATGAAGAAGCCCATGACATAACTCAACGGGGAAGTGGGCAGCGATATCGTCTTTATATCCTCGGAAAACTTTCTCATCGTAATGGCTGCCAGCACGAACAGCGCTCCTCCCAGCACAAATCCCGTGATGGTCCTGAGGACCTTTCCGCCGCCTGCTTCTGCAATATCGAGTATGTCCATGCCTTCAAACTTCCCGTACAGCGACATGACCAGGAAATAGAACAGCAATGCCATGGCGCTTGTGAATGCCGCCATCATCCATCCGGCATTGCCTGTGTCTTCCGCCGTCATCCTGTTGAAGTACAGGAAAACCTTGGTGCAGATAAGGTTGGTTATAAGCATTATGGCTTCCCATCTGCCGAATCTGATCCTTTTGTCCATCTGCATGAGACCACCTGTTTGCGCTTATTCAGTCCTGTTCGCCTTTCCGTTTGCCGTGTTTCCATTTCATGCTGTACTCGGCCTGCTTCCTTTTCTTCTTTGGGTTAAGGTAATCAGGCCTTTCTTCCATCTTCCATTCAGGTGCCCTGAAAATGACGTTTTTGTACCTGCCGGATGTCTTCGGTCCGAACGGTGACATGAACGGGACTCCGAACGACTTCAGGGCGGTCGACCAACTGCCGATCATGAACAGTCCCACCGTTATACCCAGGAAGCCTGCCAGCGCTCCGAGGAAAATGAACCCAAAGCGCATTATCCTTACAGAATAGGCCAGCGAGTAATTGGGGATGGCAAATGACCCGATACCTGTCAGTGCGACGATGATGATCAGTACCGGGCTCACTATGTTTGCGGCGACTGCCGCCTGGCCAAGTATCAGCGCCCCTATTATGCCAAGGGTCGGCCCGATGGGGCCAGGCACCCTGAGGCCCGCTTCCCGGATAAGCTCGAAGGAGATCTCCATAAGCAGTATTTCCACCAGCGAGGGGAACGGGACCTTCTCCCTCGACGCTTCTATTGCCAGCAGCAGATCCGTGGGGATCATCTCGTGGTGGTAGTTCGTGATAGCTACATACAGTCCCGGCAGCAGCAGGGCGAGAAACCCGGCGATATAGCGTATGTACCGCAGCAGGTTGACATACGGGAAACGTATGTAGTTGTCTTCAGGGGAATGCATAAGGTCGAATGCGGTTATGGGCACCACCAGCACATTCGGCGATCCGTCGACGATGATGGCTACCCTGCCTGACACCAGTAATTCTGCAGTATAGTCAGGCCTTTCGGTCGATATCACCTGCGGTGACGGGTATACAGTACTGTCTTCAATAAGCTGCTCCAGTTCCCCGGCGTCCAGCATGTAGTCGACACTTATCCCTTCGAGTCTCCTGCGGATCTCTTGCACCAGCGCCTCATTGGCCACATCTTTTATATACAGTATCGAGCAGGGCGTCCTGCTGACTCTGCCCACCAATATATCCTCAACGATGAGGTCTTCATCCTTCAGCCGTTTCCTGATCTGGGCACAGTTTGTCCTCAGTACCTCGTTAAATGCTTCCTGCGGTCCCTTTATGATGATTTCGTTGTTGGGTTTTTCAACACCCCTGTGATCCCATCCCTTCACGTCCGCAGTGAAGCAGACGCTAAGCCCGTCGACGAAAAGTGCGCATCCTCCGAAGTTCACCGCTTCGACCGCTTTTTTATAGCCCCGGCTGATGTTTACCTGGCAGTGCGGCATCAACTGGCGCATGACATAACCCTCAAGGTTCTCGGCGGTATCCTTCAGGGGCATCACCGAATCCACCATCAGCGGCTTGAGTATGTAATTGTTGATGACCTCCGTGTTGGTCATGCCGTCGAAAAATATGATGAATGCCCTGACGGTCCTGCATCCGTAAGTTATGTCGAATTCCCTGAGGACGATATCGCTGTTCACCGGGATGCTGTAGACATCCTTCATGTGCGTGAGGTTGGCATCGATATCGCTCTTTACTTCATCCCCCGGTTCAGGTGCTTTTTCGGATTCGGCTTTCTTCTTTTCCTTCGCCTTTTCAAAACTCCCTGAGCCTTCTTCATCCGCCGGCCTTGCGCCCGGTCTGAGTATGAATCTCTCACGCTTTTCCGGTTCTTCGAAAAACAGGTATTTCTTAAGCTGCCTGATGATAAACGACAAATCGCATGCCTCCCGTGCATCTGGATCCTGTGGGACTGAAATGACATGCCATATAATGGCCTCATTAGTATCAGCCCCATCGTCCGTTTTTATACAGGGACCGGACTGCACAAGTAGCCTTGAAGGAAAGTATTATGTAGTAAGAAGGGAAGGAAACGTATGAAAAACCTGAAATCCGTTTCTCCTGCAGGTCTGGCGGTCCTGTCAGCCCTGGTCGGCGTCGTGCTTGTCCTTGTGCTGGATAGTGACAGCTTTGACGCGATAGGGAACGTCTTTGTCGGCATCGGCGGCATACTGCTTATTGCAGCCGCACAGAACGACTATCTCGACGAACTTGAAAGAACGAAGCTGTACGACGAAATACTTGAAAAGCAACTTGAATATCACGCCAAAAAGAGGAACATCCCAAGGCTGTGAGTCTAATCTTCCGGCGGGCATAAAGAAAACAGCGGGTATCAGGGATCCTGATACCCGCTGTTCCGCTGGTCGGAGTGACCCGATTTGAACGGGCGACCTCTTGCACCCCAA
>DGEQ01000101.1:0-1474 GCA_002386045.1 Hungateiclostridiaceae bacterium UBA3922
AGATGTGTATAAGAGACCACTTCTCCAGACCCTGAAGCGCATCTTCAGATCCTAAACCCATTTCTTCAGATCTTCATGGTCATCCTTACATGCTCCATGCCCGCTTCCATGAAGACATCTCCTTCGCGCTCAAAACCAAGGCGCGAATAGAATCCTTCGGCGGTGACCTGCGCGTCCAGCACGATCTTTTCAACTCCTTTATCCTTTGCAAGCGCGATTAGCAGCTTGCATATCCCTTCACCGATGCCGAGCCCGCGCATTTTCTTCCTGACCGCGACCCTGCCGATTTTGGCTTCGCTGCCGCTGAACATAAGCCTCCCGCAGCCAGCCGGCTCGCCGTCGACAGACGCGAGCACATGGACCGCTTCATCGTCCCTGCCGTCCATCTCTACTTCTTCAGGCACTCCCTGCTCCTCGATGAACACTTCCCGCCTGATCCCATATACCTGGTACATTTCATCCCTCGTCGCAACTTTTTTGATTATTACCATCGTTTCCCTTTCTCCTTTCCATGCATGCGCATCTCCCGTGTCCCGCAGTCGAGAGGGCCGCAGCCGGCTTTCATTGCCTTTTGCCTGTCAACACCATCGCTTATCGATTCCATTTACCTGTCGACAGCATTAGTCTCACGGTATCGTTTGTTCCTTAACATCATCCGTCTCCAAATCTCAGCTGTCTTTACCATATCATTTATCATACGCCGTTTATCATGCGTCCCCTGATATCATCTTCCTTGCCCTGCCGCCGTCACACCGCTCCGTGAACATACTGCATGCGTCGGATCCGGCGCAACATTTCGCGTCGCAACATTTCACATTATAACACAACTAAAATAGTACTTTTTCCCCATGGATGTTGTGACCTGCGTACCTTTTTTTATTATACGGAGGTTGTAGAATAAAATCAGGAGGTGTTTCCATGCGCATTTTCCTGAAAAATTGCAAGGGAACGGCTGCTGTTACCACGGCGCTGATGATGACACTGATCCTCGGGTTCTGCGCGCTTGTCGTAGATATCGGCATCGTAAGCATACACAGAAGCAGACTCCAGAACGCCGTCGACTCAGCTGCCCTGGCAGCGGCACAGGACCTGCCCTCCACCTCCGACGCCGCCGGAACGGCGCGTACTTACCTGGACAGTAACGGTTTCAGCGACGCAGAAATAGACGTCAGTTTTGCGCTCAACAACAGGAAGGTGACCGTAGAAGCGTCGCAGACATACAATTACGTACTGGCTGGCGTCCTCGGCATGGACACCGTCGAAGTCAGCGCCTCGGCAACAGCGCAGAAAGGCGGCGCGTATACCAGGGGCGCATTCGAATATGCCGTATTTTCAGGGGACACGAACCAGGAACTCATCCTCAACTCAAACGGCAGGGACACATACATCGAGGGAAGCGTCCATTCCAACAACGGTTTCCGCTATAATGGCAACCACGATTCACTCGTCATAACCGGCGTGCTCGACACCGTCG
>DGEQ01000101.1:1700-2918 GCA_002386045.1 Hungateiclostridiaceae bacterium UBA3922
TTCTCCGGCATCGGGACCATCTTCGCGAAGGACAACATAATGTTCAACAACTCGGTCATATACGAAAGCCCGGGCACGGACTGCATCTGCATATACTCACAGAACGGCGATATCCACTTCAACAATTCCGGTGCAGTGATCCGCGGCACCATATATGCGCCGAACGGAACTGTCGTTCTCAACAACGGCCTGCACACGATATACGGAAGGATAATCGCCCAAAAAATCATCTTCAACGGAGGCATAGAAGTCATCAGTTCGCCGGGAGACCTTGTTTTCATGGAAGCCTTCGACAATGGCATCAGGCTGGTACGATAGATGCCGGACCCATGTGTCTGCAAAGACCCGTTCAGGATTCCTGGCAGGTCCCCTCTCTCATCGGAACTTCATGCATCATCCCAGATCCGATGTGCAATTCGGGCACCTTACTGCTTCCTTGTGGATAGCCGTACGGCAGTACGGGCATTCCTTTGTCGACACAGGCGCCGGTTCCGGCTTTTTCCTGAACCTGTTTATCTGCCTGATGAATATGAATATGACGAGCGATATGATCAGAAAGTCAAGTACATTAGTCAGGAACAGGCCATAGTTGAAAGTGGACGCACCTGCTTCCTGGGCGGCAGCAAGTGTATCATATTTATTGCCGTCAAGGGCAATAAACAGGTTTTCGAAGCTCAGTTGGCCGCGTCTTGTGATAAATGTCAGCAGCGGCATAATAATGTCATTTACCAGCGATGTCACTATCTTTCCGAATGCACCGCCGATTATGACACCGACCGCAAGGTCGATGACATTCCCTTTCACGGCGAAATCCCTGAATTCCTTGAAAAATTTCATCATGAACCCTCCCAATGTTTTTGCCGGCAGAGGCCGTCCACGGCCGGTTACTCAACAGGCATGCATTTCCCGGTTTCAGGTACAGGACGGGATCATCTGCAAGGAAGCAACACGTAATGCATTAAATCAATATCCGCGCAAATTTAAGCTTCCCTGCCTGTATTATGTCCCCGTTATCCAGTCCCACCGCGTACATGTCAGTGAGCTTTCTTCCGTTTATCCTCACAGCGCCCTGTGATATCAGCCTTCTCGCCTTGCTCTTGCTTGAGCAGAAGCGCAGCCTCACTTCCATGATATAACTGCATTGTCTCGAAAGCAAGTTTCATTTTCAGATCCCACGGGTCCACCTTCTCCTCCAGTTCAGCGATCTCGATTATATCT
>DGEQ01000100.1 GCA_002386045.1 Hungateiclostridiaceae bacterium UBA3922
ATTCAGCATAACCAGGAAGCATGTATGGACAAATTCATAAAGTCGGTATGTGCGACCGCTGACTATGTCAAAGCGCTGAAACGCAGCAGGAAGACGATGTACCTTTCATTCGACGAATGGAACGTGTGGTATCAGCAACGTCAGAAACAGCATGATTGGGAAATCGCTCCCGACTTACTGGACGACAGGTATTCGCTGCTCGATGCCCTTGTCGTCGGCGGGCTCGGAATGACGCTCCTGAATAATGCAGACAGGGTCAAAATCGCATGCCTTGCGCAGCTTGTGAATGTCATCGCGCCGATAATCACTGAGAAAAATGGGCGTGTTATACGCCAGAGCACCTATTATCCTTTCAGGGACATCTCAAGATATGGAAGGGGCACGGTACTCAAGCCTGTCGTGATAACGCCCTCCGTCGAGACCTGTCATGGAGATGCGCCTTTGCTGTACACAAGTGTCGTATATGATGAAGAAGACGGATACGTAACGGTTTTCTGCCTGAATATCGATCAAAGCAGCGATTTGCTGCTCGAACTGGACATGCGTTCTTTTGGGAAGCTGTCGATGGAAGAACACATTTGTCTACGGGGAGATGATCTCAATGCAGTGAATACTTTTGATGCTCCCGATACTGTAGTTCCCGGGAACTTGGAAACGATCGGCGGTGAACACGGGACTTTCAGTGTCCGCATACCGAAGTTGTCGTGGAATGTGCTGCGTTTCAGGATAATAAGATGATTTTCATACCGGCGGACCGGACTGGCAGTTGCCGTCCAGGCAGCGGATGAACCGAAAGCGGTCGGATCGAAACCTGGTCTGACCGCTTTTTTACATAATAATACAACAATAATCCATGTTAATGAAAACCTTCATATGATATAATTAGACACGCAGTTAAGTTATGACATGCTCTGCCGGGCAAAATCGGGAAACTCCGGATGGATCGCGGAGGTCTTTCGGTTATATTTTCCATGGACCAAAATACTCGAATAACCTGATAAAATCCTGAGTGTAAGGGGGGCGCCTTTATAATGAAAAGGCTGTTCAATGACGGCTGGCAATTCACCAGGCAGGAGATCGGAACACCGCCTGAAATGCTTGACCGGGAAGGGATCGAGTGGTCGGACGTCGACCTGCCGCACGACTGGCTGATCTATGACACCAACAACCTTTATAAAACCGGCGAGGGCTGGTACAGGAAGTTTTTCACCCCTGAAGGCGCCGAAGGCAAGATCGTGAGCATCCGCTTCGAGGGCGTGTACATGGATTCCACGGTCTTCGTCAACGGAAAGTCCGTGGGCGAGTGGAAGTACGGCTATTCGACCTTCGAATTCGACATAACGGATTTCCTGGTACCCGGCGAAAACGAGATAAAGGTTAGGGTCGTTTACCAGAGCCCCAACAGCAGGTGGTATTCCGGCGCCGGCATCTACCGCAGCGTGTGGCTGATCATGAGGGACCCGGTCCACTTCGTATCCGACGGGATTTACATTTCGGCCGGGAAAGGCGAAAACGGCTGGAAGGTGGAGGTAGACGCCGAGATCATCGACGAGTCCGGCAGGTTCAGCGGCGAAGACAAAAAATGCTGCCGTTCTGCCGTGGTGAACATCGGCGAGACCTGCGGACAGGCGCCGTGCGGAACTGCCGGTAAGGCGACCGGATCCGGCGGGGACGCCGCCTTGAAGCATGCGCTCGTGAGGCACACGGTGCACGACGCCGACGGCAGCGTTGTCGCCGTTTCCGAACAGAGAGCCGCCCTGGCATCCAGCATAGCTGTCGACAGCCAGTCGATACCTGTTGCCCGGCCGCGTCTCTGGAGCCTGGAGGACCCGTACCTATACAGGCTGAAATCCGAGATCATAGTTGACGGCGAAATAAAGGACACGGTCATCCAGGATTTCGGGTTCAGGACGATACGTTTCGACTGCGACAGGGGCTTTTTCCTCAATGATGTGCATGTAAAGCTCCACGGGGTCTGCCAGCACCATGACCTGGGAGCCCTCGGCGCTGCCGTGAACAGGGCTGCGCTCCGGCGACAGGTGTCCATCCTGAAGGAAATGGGCGTCAATTCCATCAGGACGTCGCACAACATGCCGGCAGTCGAACTTATGGAACTGGCGGACGAGATGGGCATACTGATCGTGTCCGAGGCCTTCGACATGTGGGAGAGGAAAAAGACCGATTACGACTATGCCAGGTTCTTCCCCGAGTGGCATGAAAAGGACGTGGCAAGCTGGATAAGGCGGGACAGGAACCATCCCAGCGTCATCATGTGGAGCATAGGGAACGAGATATATGACACGCACGTGGACGAAAGGGGCCTCGAGATCACGAAAACGCTGAGGGACCTCGTGAGGAGGCACGATCCCAGGCGCAACGGGTACGTTACCATCGGCTCCAACTACATGCGGTGGGAAAACGCGCAGAAGTGCGCAGCGGAACTGGACGCGGCGGGATACAATTACGCCGAGTCGCTGTACCACGAGCATCACGGCAAGTACCCGCACTGGGTGATTTACGGCAGCGAGACCGCATCGACGGTACAGAGCAGGGGCATATACCATTTCCCCGCCGACGTCATGATCATGACCCACGAGGACGAACAGTGCTCATCGCTCGACAACTGCACCACGTCCTGGGGTGCTAAAAACGCGCAGTACAACATCATAGAGGACAGGGACGCGGGATTCTGCGCCGGCCAGTACATATGGTCGGGCTTTGACTATATAGGCGAACCGACGCCGTATTTCACGAAAAATTCGTATTTCGGGCAGATAGACACGGCGGGCTTCAAAAAGGACAATTTCTACCTTTACCAGTCGGCATGGACCGACCACAGGGAAAACCCGATGGTCCATATACTGCCGTACTGGGATTTCAACGAAGGACAGGTCATAGACGTGATAGTATATTCGAACGCACCAAGGGTCGAACTGTTTTTCAACGGCGAATCGATGGGCGTGCGTGAGATAGACCATGTCAGGGGGAAACAGATAAGCGGCAGGTGGAAGATACCCTACCGCAGGGGCGTGCTGAAAGCCGTAGCATACGATGAGAACGGCAGCATCATCGCCACCGATACGCAGAGTTCGTTCGGGGACGCCGCAAGGATCGTGCTCAAACCGGACAAGACGGTCATGAAGGCCGACGGCCTTGACATGATATTCGTCGAGATATCCATGGCCGACCGTGACGGGATCCCGGTGGCAAACGCCAACAACCGCGTCGAGGTCACCGTCACCGGGGCAGGACGCCTTGTAGGACTGGACAACGGCGACAGCACAGATTATGACCAGTACAAGGGGACCAGCAGGCGCCTGTTCTGCGGTAAACTCCTGGCGATGGTGGCATCTAAACAGGAACCGGGGCAGGTCAGGCTCAGGGAGTCTTCGCCCGGACTTTTCACCGACGAACTCGTTCTGGAAGCCGTGCCATGTGAACTGAT
>DGEQ01000132.1:0-2257 GCA_002386045.1 Hungateiclostridiaceae bacterium UBA3922
AATTGATTTATGCAAAACCTTAAGTTATACTATACCATGGTAATGAGCAGGAATGCTTGTTCCCCTACAATATATACAGCGGGAGAGATACTATGGACGGACTACTGGCTGGAATTGCAAGCATTAACCTCAAGATGGTAATAATGTATGTGATCGGTCTCGTACTGATAATACTTGCCATCAAAAAGAACTACGAACCAATGCTTTTGCTTCCTATCGGATTCGGCGCCATCCTGGTCAACCTTCCCCAATCGGTAGTAAAGTACGCTTCGATAGCAAGCGAGCCTGACATGTTCGTGACCAGCATCATCCGGAACAACCCGGGAGCGGAAGAATTGTTCAAACACTATATCGAGATCGACGGACTGTACTACAAGTACGAACCCGGTATATTGCAGATATTGCTTGAATCAGGTATACTTACGGAGCTTTTCCCGGTGCTCATATTCATCGGTATAGGCGCAATGATCGATTTTTCGCCGCTTTTCAAGAATCCCGTGATGATATTCTTCGGCGCGGCAGCCCAGTTCGGCATCTTTGCCACGATGCTGGTGGCTATCGCCCTGGGCTTTGACCTCAAGCCCGCTTCAGCCATAGGTATCATCGGAGCTGCCGACGGTCCGACGGCCATATACGTGGCAAGCAAGTTCGCCAAGGACTATTTCGGACCGATATCGGTAGCCGCCTATTCATACATGTCACTGGTACCGATCATACAGCCGCCTGTCATCAGGCTCCTTACGACCAAAAAAGAGCGTCTTATAAGGATGGAATACCGTGAAGAGAAGTTCTCGAAATTCGTACTGATCGCTTTCCCGATCGCTGTTACGATAATCGCCGGCATCGTGGCCCCGATAAGCGTTCCCCTGGTAGGATCACTGATGTTCGGAAACCTCATCAGGGAGTGCGGTGTTCTTGAGAGGCTTTCACAGGCGGCACAGAACGAACTGTCCAACCTTGTGACGCTGCTGCTCGGCATCACTATCGGCTCGACGATGGAAGCGGACAAGTTCCTCAGGCCGGAAACGCTGCTGATACTCGCCATGGGCTTAGTGGCATTCGTATTCGATACCGCCGGCGGTGTACTTTTCGCCAAGTTCCTGAACCTGTTCCGCAAGGAAGGCAACAAGTTCAACCCGATGATCGGCGCTGCAGGAATTTCGGCGTTCCCGATGTCGGCAAGGGTCATCCAGAAGATAGCTCAGAAGGAAGACCCCACCAACTTCGTCCTCATGCAGGCCGTCAGTGCCAACGTATCCGGGCAGCTTGGCTCGATCGTCGCCGGTGGCCTGATACTTGCGCTTGTGCCGATGCTTGTTCACTGATGCGGTAATGATAGGAGGATACCACGATGTTTGATGCTTTGATCAACGGCACTGATCTGGAAAAGGGAATATTCGTCACTGTATTCGGAATGCTGGGAGTTTTTGCTGTACTTATACTGTTTTACCTGATAATCAGGATATTCTCCGGATCACTTTTTAGGAAGAAAGCGGAATGATAACACGGTCACGGACCGGAGCACTGTATACATGTAATCGAAGGGACGCCGGCTGCCGCAGGAATGCGGCAGCCGGTCCATGGAGGTATGTATGAGGATAGTTCACATAATCGGAGGCGGCGATGTAGGCGGAGCAAAGACACACATGCTCTATTTGCTCAAAGAGCTGTCACGCCATATCGAGGTAAAACTCATCAGCCTCCGCCCCGGTGTTTTTGCCGACGACGCGAAAGCCCTGGGCATAGATGTGACCGTGGTCAAATCGGCCAATATATTCAGCGACATCCATAAAGTAAGGAAAATCATAAAGGAAGGCAACTATGACATAGTCCATTCGCATGGCGCCAAGGCCAACATATTTTCGCTGGCTGCCACCAGGAAGACCGATATACCTACTGTTACCACCATCCACAGCGATTACAGGCTCGATTACATGCACAGCCTTCCGAAACGGCTGACCATCGGGCTGATCAATTCCATCGCGCTTCGCTTCATTGAAAACCATATAGGCGTTTCTGACAACTTCAGGAAGATGCTGATCGAAAGGAAATTCAATCCGCTGGATATCTATGTGCTCTACAATGGCATGGATTTTTCGCAGCCCGCAGTAGAGTATTCCAGGAAGAAATTTCTTGAGAAGTACGGACTTGAAATCGGGGATGACGTGGTCCTGGTCGGTATCGCTGCGAGGCTCTACCCTGTCAAGAACATAGAGACCATAGTCAGGGCGGCGCATATAGTAAAAGCCCGCAACAG
>DGEQ01000132.1:2454-6688 GCA_002386045.1 Hungateiclostridiaceae bacterium UBA3922
GTCGGCGGCATCCCTGACCTGATCGAGCACGGGGTCAACGGCTACCTGTTCGAACCCGGCGACGTGGAACGATTCGCCGAGCTCATCCTTGAACTGGCAGCAGATGAAGGCAAACGCCGGGAAATGGGAGAACACCTTTATGAAAAGGCTTATGCCAAATACTCGGTCGAAAACATGGGACGCACCCAGATGGACATATACAGGCGCATACTGGAGAAAAAAGCGGAGGCAGGTAAGCGGCGCAAGCATTACGACGCGATCATCTCGGGCTATTACGGCTTCAGGAACATCGGCGACGATGCCCTGCTGATGTCGATCCTCAAGGACCTGAACAGCTTCAGGCCGAACATGCGCCTCCTGGTCCTGTCAAAGACCCCGGTCGCGACGGCACTGGAATTCAACGTGGCTTCGATAGACAGGGCGGGCATTTTCCGCATATACAGGGCAATGAGAAGATCCAGGGCGTTCATATACGGCGGAGGCAACCTCCTGCAGGACATCACCAGCACAAGATCTCTCCTGTTCTACCTGAGCATGGTATGGCTCGCAAAAAGGCTCGGCCTGAAGGTCATGTTCTATGCGAACGGCATAGGCCCGCTCAAAAACAGGATGAACAGGCTGCTGACGAAAAAGATCATAGACAAGGTGGACGTGATAACATTAAGGGAAGCCCTGTCCTTCGATGAACTGAAACACCTGGAGATCAGCAGGCCAAGGATCCTCCTTACCGCGGATGCCGCCGTCACCGTAATGGACGGCGCTGAAAACATCAGAACCGGCATCCTGGAAAAGCTCGGGCTGGCAGGCGCCGGTCCGATGCTTGGCGTTTCGCTGCGCAAGTACCCGGGCAACGAGCAGGCCGAGCATGAAAAATATGAGGCGATCATAGCCCGGGCCATCGACCACATGGCTGAAAAGTACGGCGCATACCCGGTGTTTTTCCCGATGCAGCATCCGGATGACGTGCCTATACTTGAAAACGTCGCGTCGATGATGGAAAGGGAAAGCTTTGTTGTAAAGGACAAGCTTGACATATTCGAAACATACGAGCTGATATCATCCATGTACATGCTCCTCGGGATGAGACTCCATGCCCTGATTTTCTCCGCCGTGGCCGCGGTGCCGATGGTCGGCCTCGTCTACAATCCCAAGATACAGGGATTCCTGGACTACATCGGCCAGCCTTCGGCAGGTGACGTCAGGGAACTCGAATATGAAAAGCTCGTGGCCCTGATGGACTCTGTATGGGAAAACAACGGCGAAATAAGGGAACAACTGGCGGAATGCATCCCCGGCCTCAAGGAAAAGGCCCGCGAGAACGCAAGAGTGGCAGTCGAACTTATCTCCGGCGCCGGGCCTGGAACCGGGAAATGAATCCCCTCCTGCCCGGACTCCCCGGACAGTCACGCATCATGTTTTCCCCATCCTACGTCATGCATCTGCAAGGGCGAGGATCCTCCCGACCGTCTCGTCCTGCTTCTTCCTTATCCCTTCGAAATCCAGCTGGGATACATAAAAGGCTTCAAGCTCATCGTGGAGCCTTTTCGCACATGACAGCATCTCCACCGCCCTGTTGAGGAGCCTGTCGAATTCATACTCGTTAAAGCTGAGTTCCGGACCGAGTCCCGATATCGCCCTGTCGTCGAGAAATTCCCTGAAATCCACTTTCCTTATGGCGCATGCATCGGTGGAATGGTATTTTGCCGAGGTCGAGAACGCAGTATTGAGTCCCGGTATCACCAGGTGCTCAGGTTTGCCGGGATCGAAACCGCAGTAATACACCTCAACGTCAAAACCCCTTTCGACCACTGCAGACTTTATGTTCTCAAGCACGATATCCGTGCCGGATCCGGGAAAACCCTCGAAAACGTATATGTTGTCCAGTGTCATCAGGTCATCCACGAAACTGACCGGTCCGTCCGGCGTAATGGCGCTAGCGAACAGGCAGCGCTGCCGCCCGGGCTTTGCGGCGGACGGGAACTTATCGCAAAGCATCCTGACGAATTCCCCGGCGATCCTGTTCAGCCCTGGTTTATCCATGGCTTTCCCGTACAGTTCCGAACTGTCTTCATATATATGGTAAGCTGCCCTGAGGTACCTGTAAGCTCTCTGGAAAAAGCTGTTTATTTCACTGCCAATTTTCATGATCTCGTTCCTTTTTTCCACGAGAGCCGAACTGCGCCAGTATTCGCCAAGGTTTATGATCTCATCTACGGCGCCCGGCACCTTCGGATCGATCACGTGCGGGGCGGTACCGTCCACAAGTGAGACTTTCAGTTCCGGTATGACAACGGCGTCAAGGCTCCTGCTGTCGCTGGAGCAGTGCATGTGTTCCGTATCATATCCCCGATCCGACATGATCTCGGATATGTTTTTCATGAAAGTGCTCTTTCCGGTCCCGGGTCCGCCTTTCAGCACGAAGATCCTCCTGGCCTCCTTGTGGCACATGATCTGGTCGAACCTGCTGAAAAAGCCTTTCGAGGTATTGCCGCCGGAAAACATGTTCCTGGTTTTCCCCTTCCGCATCGGATCCCCTCCTGCCGGTCATCTGGTTTATAATATGCCCTGTGAGGCATATTGATGCAGCTGCAAAATTTATATGGACTTTTTGGCATCTTCATTATATAATATGAATTAAGCAAAATGTAATTACATAATAACATATTCATTGTGTTATGAGTAAATCGGAAACGAGGTTAAAATGCTTTTCGGAGGCAACAAAACACTGAACAAGAATATCCCGATCCCGCTGTATTACCAGCTTAAGACCATATTGCTCGAATACATCAGGGAAGAGCATAAGGACCTGGAGAAGCCTATCCCTACAGAAGTGGAGATCAGCGAGTATTTCGGGATCAGCAGGCCTACCGTGCGCCAGGCGATCAACGAGCTTGTTGTCGAAGGCTACCTTTACAGGGTAAAGGCAAAGGGCACTTTCGTGTCAAAGCCGAAAATATCGCAGGACTTCCTGCTGACACTGGACAGCTTCAACAACGAAATGAGAAAGAAAGGGCTCGTGCCTTCCACGAAGATCCTGGAAAAGGAAATCGAAAAAAGCGATGAAAAGGTGGCCAAAACGCTGGGGCTTGAGCCCGGCACCGACGTTATAAAGCTTACGAGGCTCAGGTCAGCAAATGACGAGCCCATAGTTTTCGTCATCACCTATATACCATACGGCGTATGTCCGCAGATCATGGCCCATGACCTTGAAAATAAGTCGCTGTACGAAATAATAGAAAAGGAATCCGGGCGTCTTATATCGAATGCCGTAAGGACGCTGGAGTGCATCACTGCAGGCGAGTTCGAATCCAAACTCCTGAAGGTCGAAAAGGGTTCGCCGATCCAGTATTTCGAAAGCGTCGTATACCTTGAGGACGGCACCCCGGTGGAGTATTCCCTTGCGAAGTACAGGGGCGACAGGAGCAAGTTCACGTTTGAACTGAAAAGGCAGTTCAGGTAAGCACTTAAAATTTTTGCGTATTTATGTAAGAACATAAATACATTATAACACGCATAAAATGCGCCGCGTCATCACTACTAAATACGCAGCAAAAGACACAGACTATACGCAGAAAGGATGGATAAGCATGGAGGAAAAAATCCTGGTAACACCAAAATCGTTCAGGAACTACAAGCACAAGGCATACCCGCTGCTCGAGGAAAAAGGCTACAAGATCATCGAAAACACCCTCGGCAGGACCATGACGGAACAGGAAATAACAGATCTTGCCAGTGAAGGTGTGGTCGGGATCATAGTAGGCGTAGATCCCCTGCCGGGGACGGTGCTCGAACGGCTCAAAGACCTGAAAGCCATTTCCAAGTACGGCGTCGGCATGGACAATATCGACCTGGACCGAGCCGCAGAGCTTGGCATAAAGGTGAAAAACGCAGTGGGCACAAACAACGTTTCCGTCGCTGAGCTTGCCATCGCGCTCATGTTCGCCATGGCCCGCAAAATACCTCTTCATTCCGCAGAAGTCAAAAACGGCGGATGGAACCGGAGCATCGGCTTTGAACTGACCGGGAAAAAGCTTGGGCTCGTCGGGTGCGGCCAGATCGGGCGCGAAGTCGCAAAAAGGGCGCACGGCCTTGGAATGGAGGTTTGTATTTATGACCCCTATTACAAGGATGACGGTTTTCTTTCAAAGTACAGTATCCGCAGGATCGACAGCCTTGATGAGCTGTTGTCCGGCAGCGATATCGTCTCCCTCCACCTCCCCGCCACGCCCGATAC
>DGEQ01000080.1:0-9313 GCA_002386045.1 Hungateiclostridiaceae bacterium UBA3922
GACATACAGGCGCTGATAGACGAGATGGGACTGAACGAGAATATAAGGGTGATAGACGAGGGTACCAGGATAATCCTCAGGATGGACTCGATCGTCCTGTTCGATACGGGCAAGGCTGACATCAAGCCGTCGGCAAGGCCTGTGATAGAAAAAATAGGGGAGATCCTGAAGACCCTTGACACCGAAATACAGGTGCAGGGCCACGCCGATGACCGCCCGATAAACACTCCGGAATTCCCCTCAAACTGGGAACTGTCGACCAGGAGGGCGACCAACGTGGTGAAGTACCTGATCGATGAATGCGGCCTCGACCCGAAGCACCTCACTGCGACCGGAAATGCCGAATTCAGGCCTGTCGCACCGAACGACAGCGAATACAACAGGCAGAAGAACAGAAGGATAGATATAGCGATTTATAAATGAGAAGTGACACTCCTCAGCAAAGAAGTAATGCTCTACAGATGAGGAGTGTCACTTTCCCTTGGCTTACATGGGACAGTCCTCTGCAGGGAAGCAATGCCCGTGGGGTGAGGACTGTCCCTTTACCTTCTTCACACTTCTCTGCAGGAAGTAGCGGGCGGGATGAGAAGTGTCCCTCTTCCTTAGCTGACAATGACAGTCCTCTGCAAAAAATAGTGCTTCGCACTTGAGGACTGTCTTTTCCTTTTCCACACTCCTCTATCCTCCCAAAACCCGCAGAAATTAATTTATATCTGTTTCTTTTTATGATAAGATAAATAAGTGGAACAGCGAAAAATGTATTTTCATACGGGAAAATCGACAGAGAAAGCAGGTGGATCGCAAAGCTCGCGTATGACCACGATAATACTTGCCTCGTCATCACCCAGGAGGAGGGAGCTGCTGAGCCAGGTCGGGATACCCTTCGAGGTGGTGCCGGGAAACATAGATGAAGAGAACGCAGAACTGGCCGGGACACCGGAACAGAAAGCGGAACAACTGGCATACATGAAAGCGGCGGCCGTGGCAGCCAGGCTCAAAAACGGGCTCGTACTCGGTGCGGATACGATAGTCGTCTGTGATGATGAGATATTCGGCAAACCCGTGAGCGGGGAAGACGCCCGAAGGATGCTGAAGAAACTCGGAGGAAGAGAACACCAGGTCATCACGGGAGTCGCCCTTGTAGACGCTTCCAGCGGCAGGACAAGGACAGCCCATGAAGTTACGACGGTAAGGTTTTCCGTGATGACCGACAGGGAAATCGATGCTTACATATCATCCGGCGAGCCGTTCGACAAGGCCGGGGGTTATGCCATCCAGGGGCGGGCGGCCATTTTCGTCGAGAGCCTCGACGGATGCTATTCGAACGTGGTCGGGCTTCCACTGAGGCGGTTATACCGTATGCTGAAAGATTTTGGCGTTTCGGTATGCGAATAAGGCATATGATCGAAAATGACGAGCGAAATTTCCCAAAAGTTGATAATATTTGTAAAAATTGGTATCATGAAGGGAGTGATGTGTAAAAATTTTTTAAGAAATGCGGGGTTGACCGGAATGGAATACAGGCTTAGAATGAAGGATATACCAGCAAGTGAAAGGCCTTATGAAAAGCTGGAAAAGTACGGTGCTGAACACCTGTCGAATGCTGAACTGCTGGCAGTGATCATCAGGACCGGAAGTGCCGAAGAGACATCGGTTTCATTGGCGCAACGGCTCCTGTCGATTTGTGAGGGCAACGGAGGGATCGCGTATCTCCATGACCTTTCCGTGGAAGAATTAAGGAAGATCAAAGGCATAGGAAGGGTAAAGGCAGTACAGATCAAGGCGGTCATGGAGTTATCGAAAAGGATATCCGCCTCCATAAAAAACAATAATAAAGTTACGATCAAGTCTCCCGCTGATGTCGGCATGCTGCTGATGGAGGAAATGAGGCACCTGAAGAAGGAAGTATTCAAGGTGATCCTGCTGAATACGAAGAACCATGTCATCAAGTACCTGAATGTTTCGGTGGGAAGCCTGAATGCCTCGATAGTCCATCCGCGGGAGGTGTTCAGTGAAGCGGTCAGGGCAGGATGTTCAGGGATGCTGCTGGTCCACAACCATCCCAGCGGAGATCCGGAACCCAGCAGGGAGGATATAGAGACTACGCACAGGCTGGTCAATGCAGGCAGTATACTTGGGATCAAGGTCCTCGACCATATCATCATAGGGGACGGAAGGTACATAAGTTTAAGGGAGCAGGGGCTGATGTAGGAAAAGGTCCTGTTCTTTGCAGATGTTGGGAGGAGAACTATGGGAGTTTTTGCGAGAGACATAGGTATAGACCTGGGGACCGCGAACACGCTGGTCCATGTCAAGGGCAGGGGCATCGTCATCAGGGAGCCCTCGGTCGTAGCGATAAACAAAAACACGAGGGAAATACTTGCAGTCGGTGACGACGCAAAGAACATGATAGGCAGGACACCGGGCGACATCGTGGCTATAAGGCCGATGAAGGACGGTGTCATCGCCGACTTCGACATAACGCAGAGCATGCTGAAGTATTTTATCAGGAGGGCCATGGGAGGCAGCTTCATATCGAAGCCCAGGGTCGTCATCTGCGTTCCTTCAGGCGTGACGGAAGTCGAAAAGAGAGCCGTGGAAGATGCCACTCTGGCGGCAGGCGCCAAGGAGGCTTATCTCATCGAGGAGCCAATGGCAGCAGCGATAGGCGCGAATCTGCCTGTAGAGGAGCCTTCCGGCAGCATGATAGTCGATATAGGAGGCGGCACCAGTGAAGTCGCCGTCATCTCACTCGGCGGCATAGTCACCAGCAGGTCGCTGAGAGTCGCCGGAGACGAATTCGACGAATCGATCGTCCTTTTCGTGAAAAAGGAATACAACCTGATGATCGGCGAAAGGACGGCCGAACAGATCAAGATAAATATCGGCAATGCTTTCCTCAAACCGAAAGAGGAATACATGGAAGTCAGGGGGAGGGACCTTATCACCGGGCTCCCGAAAAATATCACGCTTTCGTCCAGTGAAATAAACGAGGCACTCAGGGAGCCAATAAACGCTATAATCGACGCGATCAAGTATACGCTGGAAAAGACGCCCCCGGAACTTGCCGCCGATATAATGGACAAGGGCATAATGCTCGCCGGAGGGGGAGCCCTCCTGAGCGGACTGGACAAGCTGATCAAGGAAGAGACGGGCATGCCGGTCACCATAGCCGAAAACCCGCTTGACTGTGTAGCCATCGGGACCGGTAAAGTGCTTGAGGAGATAGAAACGCTCAGAAGTGTGCTGATAACGCCGAGAAAGCTGAGATAGAAGGGAGACTTGTCCATTGCTGCGTCTTTTCAAAAGCAAATGGTTCATAGTATCCCTGGTTACAATCGTTCTGCTGGTCTTGATAGGGATAACGGCAAACAGGAGCAGCAGGATGACCTGGCTCAGGAACATGCTGAACGTTCCGCTCAAACCCGTCCAGGGCCTGTTCACATCGGCAGGCAGGAAAGTAGAAGACCTGCTTGCCTATTTCCATGATATAGACGCTCTCAGGGAAGAGAATGAAGCCCTCAGGGCCGAACTGGAGGAACTGAGGAGACAGAACAGGGAGTATGCTGACCTGAAAGCACAAAATGACGAGTTGAGGCGGGCCCTGAGCCTAAAGACCGAGTTCGCTGACTACACCATTGCCGGCGCCAATATCATCGCCGTGGAACCCGGCAACTGGTTCAGCGTATTCAAGGTGGATGTCGGACTCGACGACGGGATCCGGGCAGATTTCCCGGTGGTGACCGGATCGAGGGGACTCGTGGGAAGGGTCCTCAATGCCGATAAGTCCACATCGAACATACAGACCATCATCGACGAGGAAAGCGCTGTCTCCGGCTGGATCGCGAAGCCCGGGGGCGGCCATGCGATCGTGAAGGGCGATCTCCAACTCAAGGAAGAAGGCCTGTGCAAGCTCATATACATACCTATCGAGGTCGACGTCGAGGTCGGCGATGTCATCGAAACTTCGGGCGTCGGCGGCATATATCCGAAGGGCATAGAGATCGGGAAGGTCATCGAAGTGAGGAAAACCAACAGTGAACTCGACAGATATGCTATAGTCCAGCCGACTGCAGATTTCAAGAGGCTGGAGGAAGTTTTCATACTGAAATCAGAAAAAAAATGATGTTACAGGCAGTGTTAAAATGAAAAGAAAGCTCTTGTTCTACCCTTTCTTTATCGTGTTCTTCCTCCTGCTGCAGACGACTCTGCTCCAGCATGCGAGGATACGCGGTGTCGTGCCCAACCTGCTCATCACGCTGACCATCGTCACAGCCCTGGTGAGGAGCAGTACCGAGGGCGCTGTGGTGGGCCTTTTTTCCGGCCTTTGCGTCGATCTCCAGTTCGGAGCTGCAGTGGGATTCTATGCGCTGCTGGGGATGTACACCGGCATCGCGGCAGGGTCTGTAAGCAGGAAGATATACAGGGAGAATTTTCTGGTTGTCGCATTCTTTGCGTTCATATATTCTGTTGTTTATGAGTCCGTCGTATTCGTGATAAACAACATCATGTCCGGCGAGACAGACTTTGCATTTGCATTTACCAGGATAATACTGGCGGAAGCCATCTTCAACTGTGTCGTATCCGTGCTGCTGTTCCCTTTGCTCGTGAAAGCGGGCAAGTGGTTCGACAGTTCGGCGGTTGCGAGGAAATACTGAGCTGCATGGTCCCGGAAGGAGGGCGGATCACTTGGACAAGAAGCTGAGAAACAGGTACTACATACTCTGCCTGGGATTCATGGTATTCGGCATCATGATAATCTTCCGGCTTTTCAACCTCCAGGTCGTCGAGGGAGAAAAGTACGTGGCCGATCTGCAGAGGAGGGTCCTCAAGGAAGGCGAAATAGAGGCGCCGAGGGGGAAGATACTCGACAGGTACGGCACTCCCATCGCAGTCAACAGGCAGGGATATTCGCTGTATATCGTCAAGACGAATATAACCACTTCCGAGATGAACGAGATGCTGCTCAAGCTATCGGACCTGCTCGAAAAGAACGGCGACGGCCATGTCAATACGCTGTCCAGGTTCCTGGTTTACGGTCCGCCCGTCAGGTTCAACGACATGACAGAACAGCAGATATACTCGTGGCAAATCAACTCCGACAGGCTCAACATGAAAAAAGAAGAAGTCACGTACGACGCCCGGGAGCTTTTCAAATACCTGCGGGACAAGAAATTCGGCATGAACCCTCTTTACTCGGACGAACAGGCGTACAGGATAATGGTCTTCAGGTACGAACTACTGATCAATAACTGGAATTTCACCACAGGCGGGATGGTGCTGCTGGCAAGGGATGTGAGCAGGGAGACCGTTGCCGAGATAGAGGAGAGGAACCATGAGTTTCCGGGCATCATTACGATGACAGAGCCGGTGAGGGAATACATCGATGCCTATGAAGAGGCGCATGTGCTCGGGTATATACGGGCTATCAACTCACGGCAGTACGATGAACTCAAAGACGAGGGATACGACAATGACGACCTTATCGGGCAGACCGGGGTCGAGAAGAGCGCTGAAAGGTACCTGCGCGGAAAGAACGGAAGAGTTACGTTTGAGGTCGACGCCAACGGGAATCTGATACAGAGGCTCGTGACGATGGAACCGATACCGGGCCATGACGTAGTGCTGACGATAGATACGAACCTCCAGAAGGTCGCCATGGAATCGCTGGCCCGCAATATAGAGAAAATCAGAAACGACAGGAGGGGACCCAATTACGGGGATGCCAACGCCGGATCAGTAGTAGTGCTGGACGTCCATTCCGGAGCGGTCCTGACTATGGCAAGCTACCCGAGCTTCGACCCGTCGATCTACCTTGCGGGTCCCGAAGACACAGAAGCACAGCAGAAGATCATAGAACTGACGAAGGACGAACAAAACCTGAAAGCATTGCTCAACAGGACGATACAGGAAAACTATGCGCCCGGCTCGACATTCAAACCAATCACGGCTATCGCAGGGCTGGAAAAGGGCGTCATAACCCCGACTTCAAACACGATAGTCTGCAAGGGGACGACCCGTATCGGAGGGAGAGATCTGTTTTGCCTCGAAAGGCCCACTTACGGCCACGGTCCGCTTACGCTGAAAAGAGGGCTGGAGACATCATGTAACCTATACTTCTATGAACTGGGCGTAAGGACCGGCATCGAAGCGCTGACCTACTGGGCGGACTGTTTCGGCCTTGGCAGGAAGACCGGTATCGACCTGCCGAACGAGGTTTCGGGGATGATGTCGTCCATAGAACTGAAAAAGAAACTGAGGAACGATATCTGGAGACCCGCAGATACTGCCCAGGTGTCGATAGGCCAGTTCGACAACTCCTTCACACCGCTGCAGCTTGCCAACTACACCGCTGCCATCGCAAACGGGGGCAGGCTGTACAGGCCGCACGTCATCAAGGAAGTCATTAAATACGACGGGTCCGTGGTGAACAGGACGGAGCCCACATATACTCAGATCCCGCTTAAAGAGACCACCATTGCCGCTGTCAAAGAGGGCATGGTTGCCGTTACGTCATCGATAGACGGTACCGCGCAGGAAGCATTCAGAGGCCTGCCGTTCGAAGTTGCCGGCAAGACCGGTTCGGCGCAGACCCAGAGCGTCGGCGGACGTTCGCCCAATGGAGTGTTCATCTGCTATGCACCTGCCGACGACCCGGAAATAGCGATCGCCGTGGTCATCGAGAGAGGCGTATGGGGGTCCAATGCCGCTCCCGTGGCAAGAGACATCATCGACGAGTACTTCGGCCTCAAGGCAGCCGGTTCGTCAAACGGCGGTCTGAAGCCTGAAAAACCTCTGTTCAATCCATAATGGGTCAGCAAATTTATGCTTGTTTATATGCATAAATAATGTAATAATAGTTTATGTGAATCAATTCCGCTACAGGGGGTTCAGTCTATGGAAGAAAGCATCGTAAGCTTCAAGGCCAAGGGCAATGAGCTTATATTGGTGATGCGGGAAGAAGACGACTTTGACAGGATACTGGAAAGCCTAGGCAGGAAGCTTGATTCATCAGGAAGGTTTTTCAGGGGCGCAAGCCTCGATGTGAGATATCGCGGGAAGAAGCTGAACGAAGAACAGGAACGGATCATATCGGAAATGATCGCGGAAAAGGCTGCTGCTGAGATAGTAAGTTTCAGCGAAGACGAGGATCACCCGGAGCAGGACGATCCCCGGGACCATGAAGAGCCTGGCAGGACAAGGGACAAGCTCAGGATGAAGCTCCTGTACTTCAGGGGGCTGGAAGAAGGAATGACGAAGTTCCACAGGGGCACCGTCAGGTCCGGGACCCTTGTAAGCTACGAGGGGAATGTCGTCATCCTGGGAGATGTGAACCCCGGCGGAGAAGTGGTCGCAGCCGGCAACGTGGTCGTTATGGGCTCGCTGCGCGGGCTGGTGCATGCCGGCGCCGACGGGAACAAGGAAGCGATCGTTGCGGCATTGTCGCTGCAGCCGACACAGCTGCGCATAGCCGACGTCATAACGAGGCCACCGGATTCAGGCGAGCAGAAGCAGGGCATTTTGCCTGAAATAGCATTCGTAAAGGATGACATGGTTTACATTGAAACTTTCCTTCCGCAATACAAGTAATTGTTTTTTTACAAAAAATGCTTTAATTGACAAAATACTTTTAACCTGTATATTTTACATATGTATGAGATCCCAATAAACTGAGCGTCGCCGCAATCTGCCCATACAGGCGCATAGGAGGTATATGGATGAGCGAAGTCATTGTTATCACATCAGGAAAAGGCGGGGTGGGCAAAACCACATCGACAGCGAACATAGGGACCGGTCTGGCATTGTCGGGCAGCAAGACAGTTTTGATCGATACTGATATCGGCCTGAGAAACCTCGATGTAGTGATGGGGCTCGAAAACAGGATCGTTTACGACCTCGTGGACGTAGTCGAGGGCAACTGCAGGGTCAAGCAGGCCCTCATAAAGGACAAGCGTTTCGACGGCCTTTACCTGATACCTGCTGCTCAGACCAGGGACAAGACGGCAGTCAAGCCGGAGCAGATGATCAGGCTCTGTGATGAGCTGCGCGAGGAATTCGATTATGTGCTCATCGACTGCCCTGCCGGCATCGAACAGGGTTTCAGGAATGCGATAGCGGCTGCCGACAGGGCGATAGTCGTTACGACTCCCGAAGTCTCCGCCGTCAGGGACGCCGACAGGATCATCGGCCTGCTTGAGGCGAACGAGGTAAGGAACCCGAAGCTGTTGATCAACAGGTTGCGTGCCGATATGGTCAAAAGAGGAGACATGATGTCCATAGATGACATAATCGACATCCTGGCTATTGGACTCATAGGCGTCATTCCCGATGACGAAAAGATAGTCGTGTCGACCAACAGGGGCGAGCCTGCCATATGTGACAGCAAATCGTTGGCAGGACAGGCTTTCAGGAATGTAGTCAGAAGGATAAAAGGCGAAGAAGTACCCTTTATGTCGTTCTCCGAGGACCAGGGCTTCGTGATGAAACTCAAAAAGCTGTTCGGCCTGAAAGCGAACTGAAGGGGAGGTATACCATGCTGCTCGACTTAAGAAAAATTTTCGGTAGATCAAAAAGTTCCAAGGATGTCGCAAAGGAAAGGCTCAAGCTGGTGCTGATCCATGACCGTGCCAACGTTTCGCCGCAATTTCTCGAGATGCTGAAAAGTGAGATCATAAAGGTCATCACGAATTACATGGATGTCGATGAAAGTGCCCTGGAAATACAGCTCACGAAAACCAGGAGCGACGACGGGCAGAGCGTGGTGCCGGCGCTGTACGCGAACATACCGATAAAGAATATCAGGAAAAGCGGGAAATAGGGTATAAGCCAGATATGAACATAGCTCTGATCGCACATGACAATAAAAAGGAACTTATGGTCGACCTGTGCATAGCCTATAAGACCATACTGCAGAAACATACCCTTTACTCCACGGGGACAACTGCGTCGTTCATTGCAGAAGGTGCAGGACTGCAGGTGCACAGCGTATCGCCCGGCCTGCTTGGAGGAACGCAGCAGATAGCTGCGAGGGTATCTCTCAACGAGATCGACATGGTGGTGTTCCTGAGAGACCCGGTGGAAGGGCGGAGCAACGAGGCGGAAATGTATTCGCTGCTGAGGCTCTGCGATATGAACAACGTTCCTTTTGCCACCAATATAGCCACTGCCGAGGTGCTGATAAAAGGCCTTGAAAGGGGCGACCTCCAGTGGCGTGAACATATCAGGTGATACAGCGGCAATTTGCATCAGATGTGCATTTTCTGATGGTAAAGACGCAGGCGGACGGCTGATGCCTGCGTTTTTCATGTCCGTA
>DGEQ01000080.1:9444-11872 GCA_002386045.1 Hungateiclostridiaceae bacterium UBA3922
TTGCGTTCCCTCAGCAGTTCCGTGAATACCGGTTCGATGCCCAGGCAACCTGCGACGATTTCTGCCGTGCGTTTTGCCCGCAGCAGGTCGGAAGAGTACATGACGTATCTCTTATCCCTGAGCTCGGCCGATAGCCGTTCTCCTATCCGTCTTGCCTGTTCTTTTCCTGTCACGGTCAGATCCCAGTCTGTCCATGAACCGATCATTCCGTTCGTATGATGCACCGACTGTGTATGCTGGATAGTGATGATGGTTTTCATATAGCCTCCGGGTCATGTCTATTATGCCGGCTGACAGCGCCTGGCGCGAAGTATGTACGTGCCTTGCCATTCCATGATAATACAGGATCCGGTTTTCGGCAACCTGTGCCTGCATCCGGGCCTGCCTTTGCATCTTCATTTTCGTATCATTCTCGTTTGTATATGTACATTTTCATCGGCAATAGAACCTAAGCATACGCATAGGCATGTCAGCGTATACATAAACGGCCCCGTAAATCAATATAATTTACCAGGACCACAAACAGCGGCACCGGAGATGATCGACATGGAAAGCAGCACTACCGGCGGGGGATACGCGCCGCGCCGGATTTATCCGCACAGGCGATACAACAGGAGTGCCGGGAGGTACAGGCTTGCCGGGGCCGGACACCGCGGGCTCGTCAGACCGGGCCGGGGCAGGCTTGGCAGGATAATCGCTATCCAGGCCCTCATATGTTCAATACTGCTGCTCATTGCCGTACTGGCAAGGGTCCTTGGCAACTCCGCCGCGGGATATGTTTCCGGAAAGATCCATTACGTGCTGGAACATGACCTGGAACTCAGGAATATATATACATATGCCGAATCGCTGGCTTCCGGTATCAGGGGCGGTATTTCCGGAGACGGCGCTGCCGGGGGCGAAAGTGCCGCCGATGAAGACAGCAACGGCCCGGATGCTTCGGATGTACATGAAGGGCTCCTGGCAGGAGATATGTCTGCTGTGGACCCTCAAAAGGGAGATATCCCCGGGGATATAACCTGTACGGGCAATGACCCGGCGGGCGATCCGGAGAATACGGCCACGCTGTCGGCAGAATATTCCCTGCCGGATACAACGGATGGATCTCCGGGTGTACCAGGCATATACGGTGATGGGACGGAAACCGGCGGCGAAGAGGCTCTGCAGTACGAAGAGACAGCAGGCCGGGTGCTATCCGCCAGCAGTGGTGATACAGGCGATCCGGCAGAAAGTGCTGCCGGGCCGGGGGAAAATGCTGACAGCCCCGTGCTGTCCGGTCCCGGGGAACATGGATTTACGGGGATGGCAGCACCCGCTGAAGGGAAGGTCGTGACGCCCTTCGGCGAGACTGAGGGTGTCGCGGGCGTGCGGAAAATGCATACCGGCATCGATATCGCGGTCGAAAAGGCGAGCAGCGTAAAGGCTGCCCTTGACGGCTATGTGGAAGATACCGGTTCATACCCCGGCTACGGAAAGTTCGTAAGGATCAGGCACAGCAAAAGCCTGGTCACTGTGTATGCCAATTGTTCGGGCATCCTGGCCCGAGCCGGCGAAAACGTGAAAATGGGTGATGTGATCGCTGTCGCAGGCGGAGAGCGGATACCCGGAGGCAGCCATATCCATTTTGAGGTCTGGCTGGACGGCGCACCTGCAGATCCGCTTGATTACCTGGACATGGAATTCCGGTGAGACTTGTCATTGGGAAGACCGAACTGCATATACACGTCACTGCTGCAATAATGCCTGTCTTCATGCTGATGGCGGGCCTTGCGGCGGAATATGCGGCTGCCTTTTTTTCAATGCTTCTGCATGAGCTCAGCCACGTATTTGCGGCAAGGATATGCGGCGTGAAAGCCGGCAGTGTCAGCGTGACGATACTTGGGTTTTCGGCTGTGCTGCCGGACGGCGGATGCAGCAGGCTGGAGAAGCTGCTGATCTGCCTTGCGGGACCGGCATTCAACCTGGCGCTTTTTGCCGTATCGCTGCTGCTTGGACGCCTGGTTCCCGGTGACCCGTATTTTCTCAGGCTGCTGTCCGCATCCAACCTTTTCCTCGCGCTCATGAACCTGTTGCCGGCGCTGCCTCTTGACGGCGGCAGGCTGGTGCTTATGCTCCTGGCCGGGAACATCGGGATGCTGGCCGCAGGCAGAGTGATGCGCGGACTGGCGGCCGCAGTGTCGGCAATCATAGTGATCGCCGGCGGATACCAGCTTTATTCATCGCCGTACAATGCCAGCCTGATCATTATCGGGCTCTACATAATGCTGGCCACGATGACGGGGAGAGCGGAGGGTGCTTTGATGAATATGAGGCAAATACTATACAGGAGATCCAGGCTGCTCAGAAAGGGGATATATCCCGCAAGAGACCTTGTCGTGGTGAAAAGCACAAGGCTGGGCGACTTGCTTAAAAGCATGGATTTTGACAG
>DGEQ01000080.1:12199-12544 GCA_002386045.1 Hungateiclostridiaceae bacterium UBA3922
AACCTGCTTATACTGGCTGCCGGCATCGTGCTTTCGGCGGGCGCCGCAGCGATCGCCCCTGATGCCGGATGGCTGCAGACAGCTGCAGGAGCGGCTGGCCTTGCCGCATATGTTGCTTCGGTTGCTGCTACGATGAGAAGCAGCGAATTCAAAAGGGAACTGGAGCTGTCTGAGAAACTGGAGAGCATCTGCAGGCTGGACAGGGCAGTCAATGGATACTACAGGCATATAGCGGGGCGTCTTGGAAAAGATCTGAGGGAGAAAGCCCAAAGGGTCCTCAGGCATAAGGACCAACTGCTCCATTATTTCAACGAGTGCCGTGACGATCCGATAAAGCAGAGGATC
>DGEQ01000046.1 GCA_002386045.1 Hungateiclostridiaceae bacterium UBA3922
CATCTGCGGAAACCGGCCTCAGCCTTTCAGGAAGGCCGCTGCATGGTGCCTCAGTTACAACCGGTTTAAAATGACTTAACCTGATGGCATTTGGCGGTATTTGGTTGCATCTGTTGCCAACCGGCGGGGCTTAACAGCATTCAGGCAGCATCCGACGTCATCTGGGCAACATTTGGTGCCAACTGGCGGCGCTTGACAGCATTCAGGCAGCATCCGACGTTCTGGGCAGCATCCCTGTATAAGTCCCACAGTTCCATTCCTGAGCCTCCTCTGCTTCTGCCTGACTTTGTTAATCAAACATTTATTTCAACCGGACACTTTGACAAAAAGATTCCACGGAAATATAATGCAATTGTATGGCATGCGATCGGCACAAATGCGGCGTTCTGCCGGCGGTTACACGGCGGACGGCCTGCGCACAACGGATTGCATCCGGCCACTTGATACCTGGGCGCACATGGCCACCGTACGACCGGTATGCACCTGTCCGCGTGAAACCGATGCTTCCTGCCCGCTTGTACCAGGTGGGCATCCGGCAAATGCATTGCCGATGCTCATCCCGCAGGCATCCAGCCGGCATGCCATCATTTCGATCCGTCAAATATCGGCTCACCGCAGCCAGAAGGCAGGTTACCGTAATGAAAGTAGGTATCGGACAGGACAGTCACAGGTTTGATTTCGAAGATACCAGCAAGAAGCTGATCCTCGGCGGCGTGGTCTTTGAGGGCGAACCTCCCCTGAAAGGCAACAGCGATGCCGATGTCATCCTCCATTCCATCACCAACGCGATTTCAGGCGTCACCTGCGTAAATATACTTGGTGAAATAAGCGACGACCTGTGCCTGAACAAAGGGATCACAGACAGCAGCGTTTACCTGCGCGAAGCGCTGAAGCATCTGAAAGACCACAAAATCGTGCACCTGTCCATATCAATCGAATGTAAACGGCCTAAAATATCGCCCAGGATAAATGAAATCAGGAAAAACCTCTCGTTTCTGCTCGGGATCCCCGAGGACTGCATCGGCATAACGGCAACCAGCGGCGAAGAACTCACACCGTTCGGCCAGGGCCTTGGGATACAGGTTATAAGTATCGTAACGGTGATCTGATCCGCCGCCCGGCCATGCCTGGTATACAGCCGACATGTGTCATGCCGGCGTTCTCAGCCGCCAGCCGGTCTAAGCCTTAGGTTGCAGGAGACGAGTGTCGTGTATGATCCGACCGCCGCCCGGCCAGTATCCTGGGATACAGCTGACATGTGTCATGCCGATGATCTCAGCCGCCGCCAGGCCTAAGCCTTAGGGTGCAGGTGACAAGTGTCGTGTAGATGAACTGAACCACCACCCGGCCAGTACCTTCGAATACAGGTGACACGTGTCGTCCAGATGATCTCAGCCGCCGCTTTGGCCAGGCATGTGGCCGTTCCCATTCACTCAGTTCCTGAACATCACTTTCTCCTTTTTGAACAGAGACGCCGCAAACGCCAGCGTCAGTGCGACGAAAACGACCGATGTCACCAGCGCCAGCACCAGGTTGAAGTAATCTATCCTGCCTCCCAGGATCATCTTGAACGCCGCGACCGTGTTCATGACGGGCAGCGCAAACATGACAGGCGACATGTCGGCGGCCTGCATGAACATCGTGGCATATCCGGGCATCATCGTCGCCAGGATCAGGAAGGACATATATGTCTGCGCTTCCTTATACGATTTTGCGATAGTGCTGAGCGCTATCTGGATACCTGAAAAAGTCATTCCGAGGGCAATCGTTATGAGCAGTGCCAAGGCGACTGCCAGGGGGTCCAGCGTGATGCCCTCCAGTCCGGCATCTACTCCCATAGTAAGGGAGTTGGGATTGAGCATGTAGCCTATAAACAGGCCGGCAAGGATCGCTATGAGGCTGACGAAGGAGAACAGCGTAACTGCGAAATATTTCCCGAGCAGCAGCGAACCCCTGTCCGGCATCGTCGTAAGAAGCGGTTCGAACGTGTTGCGCTCCTTCTCGCCTGCCACGAGATCCGTAGCGGCAGGTATGCCGCCGATCGCGACCAGCATCGCGATCATGAACGGCAGCATCATCTCAAGCATCATGTTGTTGCCTTTCTCATTGGGCGCGATATTCACGCGCTCGACATACACCGGACGCAGGATAGACGGATCGAGCCCCAGGGAAGTTATCCTCTCCTCGATGACTTCCGTGCTGAACTTCTCGACAGCCCGTGCCACGATATCCGCCGCGGCCTGCGACCTGGTCTTCGATTCATCGTACTGAAGCGTTATCCGTATCGGCTTTCCCTCTTTCAGGTTCTCCGCATACGAACTTTCAAGCTCTATTATGCACCTGACATCATCGTTCTCCAGCGCTTTCACGGGGTCGTCCGTATCAACGAGCACCAGGTTCGGGTTTTTGCTCAGTATCCTGTCCCGTACCAGTTCCCTGGCCTCCGCAGTGTTCGAGGACTGCGACAGCGCTACCGTGACATTCTCGTTGATTTGCTTCTCGAATTTCTGTATGCCCCCGCCCATCACGATATTTACGACGGGTATCAGTATCATCGGGAGCACGATGCTCGAAATGATCGTCCTCCTGTCACGGATCAGGTCCTTTATCTCCTTCCGCAGTACTATCATCACATGCTTAATATTAAGTTTCATTCCGCACCCACCAGCCTGACAAACAATTCTTCCAGGTTATCGTTGCTGTATTTTTCCTTCAGTTCATCGACCGTACCGCATTCGACGAGCTTCCCCTTGTGGATGATGCCTATCCTGTCACACAGTTTCTCTACCTCGCTCATCGAATGGCTTGAGAAAACTATCGTCTTTCCCTCGCTTTTGCATCTCAGGATAAATTCATGGACATCCCTCGCAGCAGTGACATCAAGACCGGACGTGGGTTCATCGAACAGCATGATGTCAGGGTCGTGCACGATCGAACGTGCAAACGCCGCTTTCTGCTTCATCCCCTTTGAAAGCTTTGAAGCCCGCTTGTTGATGAAATCCTCCATACCAAAACCCTGGCCAGCTGTTGGATGCGTTCCCTGATATCAGCCTTGCTCATCCCGTTCAGTTCGCCGAAATAGGCGATGTTCTCGGTCACCGTCAGCCGGTCGTACAGCCCGGTCTCGCCTCCGAAAAGGATCCCTATCTGGGCTCTCACCTTTTCGGGCTCCTTCTGCGTGTCGTATCCTTTGAGCACCGCGTGCCCTGCTGTCGGCTGCAGCATGGTCGCCAGCATCCTCAGCGTAGTGGTCTTGCCTGCGCCGTTTTCACCCAGCAGGCCGAAAATCTCACCCTTGGCAACGCTGAAGCTTATATTGTCGACCGCTGTAAAATCCCCGAACTTTTTCACAAGTCCGGTCACTTCTATCATCCGTTCCATGTCACACCTCGAACCTGTCGTGATAATTCCTGTCTTATCCGGATTACGGCGCCCGATGGCCAGTTGGGCTCCTGACCGGGGCGCCCGTTGATTCTTCCTCCTTAAACTGCATCAACCGTGAAAACTTCGGTTTCAGGACCATGGCACCCGGTGAAATGTCCCGCAGCTGGCTGCGGCACCTGCTGAACACTACAACCGACAGGCCGCGACACCAGCCGAACGCTCCCGCTACAGGACCGCAGTAACTACTGATCACTGTTGTCACTGGCTGCGATACCTGTAAACGCTCCCGCAGCCTGGCCGCAACACCGGCTGACCACTAAGCCGCCGGGCCGCAGTACCTGCTGAGCACTGCCACCGCTGGCCACGCCACCTATAAACACTCCCGATGTCGGGCCGCGACACTCGCTGTTCATTAAAACCAACAGACCGAGACACCTGCTGAGCACCGCCACCGCTGGCCACGACACCCGCTGATCACTACAACCGCCGGACCCGACACCCACTGATCAGTCCCGGCACTGCCGCCTGAACAGCGCCTCGGCAAAAACCAGGTCCTCTTTCGTGGTCACCTTGATGTTGGAATAGCTGCCCATCACCAGCCTGACCCTGTATCCATACCTTTCCGCAAGCATCGCATCATCCGTAGCTTCGAACATTTCGCGCGCCGCCTGCTCGTGGACATCCATTATCAACCCGTATTCAAAACCCTGGGGAGTCTGTATCTGCCAAAGGCTGCTCCTGTCCAGTGTCCTGTTCACAAAGCCCTCCGGATCGGACTCCTTTATCGTATCCTTTGCCGGCACGGCGACACACGCAGCGCCATATGCCCTGGCGGCTTCTATGCATCCAAGTATACTGTCCGTACTGACAAAAGGTCTGGCGCCGTCGTGTATCAAAACTATGCCGCACCCGGCAGAAACATGTTTCAGCCCGTTATATACGGAACGCTGCCTGGTTTCCCCGCCTTCCGCGACAGATCTGACCTTGGTGAAACCGAACCTTTCGATCACATTCGTCCTGCAGTAGTCTGTTTCATCCTTGTTGGCCACCACGATTATCTCGTCTACAAGGCTGCAGTTCTCGAATTTGCCTATCGCCATCGCCAGGACAGGCACGCCCTGTATTTCTATGTACTGTTTGTTGATATCAAGATCCATGCGCGTTCCCCTGCCTGCGGCCGCGATGACCACAGCCACAGGTCCACTGCCGCGTGCCTGCATCGTTTCATCCCCCTTCTCATTATCTGCCGGATATCCGGCCGTTGGGCGGCTGAAACATCGGATCGCTCAGCCGTCGGGCTGTACGACAGCCGAATATCCAGCCAGTGAGCTGCTAAAACGTCGAACTACCCAGCCGTCGGGCTTCAGGACTACCGGATAGCCCGGCTATCGGGCTGTCAATTCGTCAGGTCACTTAACCGCTGGGCTTCAGGGTTGCCAGATTACCCAGCCGTCGGGCTGCAAGACTGCCCTTTCACTCAGCCGCTGGTCCGCCGAACCGACGGATACCCGGCCGTTGGGCTGCCGAAACATCGTATCGGCCGACCATCGGACTTCAATACTACCGGATATCCGGCCGTCTGACTGCGCGACTGCAAGATACCCGCCGTTGGCCCGCCAAGCCGTAAGACCATACTCCATATTATGGCATAAAAAATCTCAATTGGGAAGCTTTTGCCCAACTGAGAATCGGTTATGCTATCAAGCATCAAAACCTGTTCAAAACTGTCGTCCGCGCTGCATGACATCCCCGTCCGCGCACATGCTTCCGGCCATACACAGGTTTCAGGCCATTCAAGGTCACCAGCCATATAAAGTGGTGTCTGTTCTTTTTTCACGGCAAACACAGGTTTGAGACCTTACACAGATCTCCGGTACGCTCATTCCTTCCCGCGTCCCGGCCCCCCGTGCAGCCGTCATACCTCCCTTTCAGCCAGGTACTTGGGCTTGGCGAATATCATACGGCCCGCAGCGGTCTGAAGGATGCTTGTCACGGTCACGTTCAGCGTTTCCCCTATATGCTTGCGCCCGCCGTCTATCACTATCATCGTCCCGTCATCGAGATACCCGACGCCCTGGCCGTTTTCCTTGCCGTCCTTTATGACCTGCACCACCATTTCTTCACCCGGCAGGGCTATCGGTTTCATGGCATTCGCCAGTTCATTTATGTTCAGTACTTCTACGCCCTGGAACTTGGCGACCTTATTCAGGTTGAAATCCACCGTCAGGACTTTGCCGCCGAGCTTCTGCGCCATTTTCAGGAGCGCATTGTCGACTTCCGAATCGGAGCCTACTTCCGCCGTTTCTATCCGCATCGGGAACTGCAGTTCCTTCTGTATCATGTTCAGGACGTCGAGGCCGCGCCTTCCCCTGTTCCTCTTCAGCGAATCCTGCGAATCCGCGATATGCCTCAGTTCATCGAGCACAAAACTGGGTATGATAAGCTCGCCCTCGATAAAACCGCTCCTGCAGATGTCTATTATGCGGCCGTCGATGATGACGCTGGTATCCAGTATCTTGGGATCGAGCCTTCTCTTGCCGGCGCCATCGGAAGCCTTTCCCCTGAAGCTTTCAAAAAGGTTCTCGTTCTTCTTCCCCGCCGCAACGGCAACGCCAAGGCAGCCGAACAGCATGTTCAGTACTATTGATACGGGCGTTCCTATGAGATCTATGTTCTTGATGGGGATAGAAATAAGATTTGCGATTATAAGTCCTACTATAAGTCCGACCGAACCAACCACCAGTTCATACAGTGTCATCTGCTGAATGTACATTTCCAGCCTGTCGAGGAATCCCATGACTATCTCGATCAGCTTGTTGCTGGTGGTGTAGAAAATGAAGCCTAAAGCGAGGGTTACAACGATATATACCAGTATCTTGATCTCCGGCGATATGTCTGTCAGCTGGTATATGAAAAATGTCCTTGTCAGCGTTATCCCTGTAATACACCCAACAGTTGCAAAAGAGAATTTAATAACATTGTTCAGCACGATCATCTAACTCCCTTATGAAAACGTTCTCCCCAGGCTGTCCGTGTCTTTTCTCCTCCTGTTGCCGCATCAGTCGCTGAGATATTCGTCTATCAGCGATTCCACATCTACCTGTTCAGAGTTTTCTGCGAGTACCAGTTCGCTGATCAGTATTTGTTTTGCACTGTTGAGCATCTTTTTCTCGCCGGTTGAAAGTCCCTTTTCCTTGTCCCTTTTCATAAGGATCCTCACTACATCCGCAACTTCGTAAATATTTCCGCTCCTGATCTTGGACATGTTCTCACGATACCGCTTGTTCCAGTTGCTGGTGACATTCACGTCGTGATCCTGCAGTATTTCGTATACCTTGCTGACATCCCTGCGGTCTATTATTTCTCTGATCCCGATGCCTTCCACGTTCTGCGTTGGTATCATCACTTTCATGTCACCCAGGGGCATCTTCAGGACATAATAGCTTTGCTTCTGCCCCAGTATCTCCCGCTCCTCGATGGACTCGATCACTCCAGCCCCATGCATTGGATAAACAACCTTATCACCGACACTGAACATAACAAATCCTCCAGAATGAAATAAAAAAATATCTCTTTCATCTGAGATTTGTCTTTTGTTTGGACCGTTCGGCGAATGAACATCAGGCTTTATCGTCCGTCGATCAGAGAAAACCTGTTGCTGCCAGTTTATTGCAGTTTTGGAAGTTGCTGATGAGCTGTTTCAACTCACAACATAAAGTATACTACAATTACGATTTATTGTCAAAACATACGCCGAAGCCCGGAATTCCGGCCTTTGAGACAGATTATTTCCTCATGGGGACATGCCGCCGGCGCAGCGGCATGCATCGACGGATGACCGGGAGTCAATAATACAACGGGATGACAATATAACAACGGCATTGACAAGAAGTTGTCCGAATGACTATAATTAAAGCGTGCTGATACATTTTTAACTATTCGATTCCAATATATAGTGGACTTAAATGCATGAATTTTACCTGTTTATGTATTTTAGTGTCACTATGCAGTTGGGATCAGGCGCATCAGGGGAGTGAACCGCAATGAAGGATATGCTGATTGACGAATTCCAGTACACGGTACAGGAACTGATCTTCAGAAACAGGAGCATCATCGATTCGATCACCAAGTACCAGGACTCGAATGCGAGGGTAAACCGCGCTATAGTAAAAGCGGTCACGCAGTGCGGGTGCATCAGGATAAATGCGAAGAAGCAGGAAGTGCCCGAGGACGGCTCCCTCGAAGAGATACGCAAGGCTATGGACACGCATCTCGAAGGAAAGCTTTGCGACAACTGCAGGGACCAGGTCGAAAAGGAACTCGGCAAAAACCTTTACTACATCGCATCACTGTGCAACGCTCTCGACCTGAACCTGTACGACATCATCATCAAGGAACAGGAAAGAGTGAAAATGCTCGGTAAATTCAACCTGGAATGAGGAAACGATATCTGCATCAGCTTTAGCATTTCCGCGGCCGGATGGGGGTCACTCTCCATCCGGCTTTGTTTTGGCCGGCAGCCGTCGGGTCGCATGCTCGCTGTTACATTTGCGTGCTGATCACCGCAACTCGGGCTGACCTCTGCAAGCGGACGGCAATCAAGCTGAGACCGGCTTCCGGTCAGGCTCAGTTCGGCTACGCCCGTATCCGCATGCGCGGTTCCCACGCGCCACGATACGCCGGCCAGACTGGTCGGCACACAAAGGCCGGCCCCGGCCGACAGAAAGGAAAACCGGATTTTCGCTCAGGCGTCCCGGAATATGACCTCCAGCGCCTCCCGGATGTTTGAGACGGCAATGATGCGGAACCCCTCCTTGATCTTCATCTGCCCTGCCAGTTTCATGTTGCCCTCGGGGATCACTATACTCCTGAACCCCAGCCTCATGGCCTCCGATATCCGTTTCTCGATCTGGCTGACCGCCCGCACCTCGCCAGTCAGCCCCACCTCTCCCACTAGCACGCAGCCGTCGTCAACGGGCCTGTTCCTGAAGCTGGATGCGACAGCGGCCGCGATCCCAAGGTCACACGCCGGTTCATCCAGCCTGATCCCGCCGACGACGTTCACGTATGCATCCTGGTCATAAAGCGCCAGTCCGACCCTTTTCTCAAGGACCGCCAGAAGCATCGTCAGCCTGTTGTAGTCAAGACCCGTGGCCATCCTTCTCGGAACACCGAAGCCCGTAGGACAGACAAGCGACTGTATCTCAATGAGCATCGGCCTTGTCCCCTCCAGGCTGGCTACGACGACCGAGCCCGGTACGTTTTCCTGCCTTCCCGAAAGCATCATCTCGGAAGGGTTCGGTATCTCCGCCAGGCCGGTGTCCCTCATCTCAAACACGCCGATCTCATTGGTCGAGCCAAACCTGTTCTTGACCGTACGCAGTATCCTGTAACTCAGATGCCTTTCGCCCTCGAAATACAGGACCGTGTCGACCATGTGCTCCAGTACCCTGGGTCCGGCTATCGCCCCTTCCTTCGTCACGTGACCCACGATGATGACGGTAATGCCGCTACTTTTTGCCAGCTTCATCAGCGCCGCGGTCACTTCCCTGACCTGGCTGACGCTTCCGGGAGCCGAATTTATGGTATCCGTATACATGGTCTGTATGGAGTCGATGATGACCAGCCCGGGTTTTTCTGCCTCTATCATCGAAGATATCGCTTCAAAGTTCGATGCCGACACTATGAACAGGCTGCGCCTCTTAACGTTCAGCCTGTCTGCCCGCAGCTTGATCTGGGCGGTGGATTCCTCGCCTGATATGTAAAGTATTTTTGCATCTGTCTGAAGCGTATTGCAGACCTGCAGCAGGAGCGTCGACTTCCCGATGCCCGGGTCGCCCCCGACCAGTATCAGCGATCCCCTGACCATGCCGCCGCCCAGCACCCTGTCGAACTCCTTTATCCCGGTAAGGCAGCGCTGCTCCGTGTCAGCTTTTATCTCTTCCAGGCTGACCGGCTTCGATTGGGCCGGCTGCCATGCCGAAGCATGGGCGCCTGTCTCCTGCCGCTCTTCGACAAAGGTGTTCCACTGCATGCAGGCCGGGCACTTGCCAAGCCAGCCCGACGATTCATACCCGCACTCCTGGCATATAAAGACAGTCTTGTTCTTTGCCATTGCTGTACCTGTCCTCCGATGGAAAAAATAAATCAATCGGGTAATATGCATTGAATGCCCGATGCAGCAAGCGTTCATATACGATCAGTTCTGCAGCATCAGGCAGCCGCATTTGCCTGTTTCCCATTTCCGTCCGCTGCGGAAATCTTTCGCCGTATCAGATTGCTGCTGAATCCTTTATGACCCGGTCATTGCAGAAGAAGTTCCCCTGCCTCAAGCAACCTGTCCAGCACAAGGACGAACATCGCATG
>DGEQ01000091.1:0-1548 GCA_002386045.1 Hungateiclostridiaceae bacterium UBA3922
TATCGTCCACCCTTTGAACCGGATGCCTGGCACCAGGTACTCATCGCTGATCCAGCGGTATATACGGACGTCTGTCTGAAACCGACTTGTAAGCCGGCCTGATTATCTTGCCCGCGTTCACTATCTCTTCCATGCGGTGGGCCGCCCATCCGGGCAGGCGGGCTATGGCGAACAGGGGTGTGAACAGCTGCAGCGGAAGTCCGAGCATGTTGTACACGAATCCGCTGTAGAAATCCACGTTTGCGCTGACGCCCTTGTATATCTTCCTCTTTTCCCTGATGATCTCCGGCGCCAGCCTCTCCACCAGCGAATAGAGCCTGAACTCGTCCATGCAGTCTTTTTCCTTCGAGAGGCTTTCAACGAATTTCTTGAGCATTGTGGCACGCGGGTCGGACAGCGAGTATACGGCATGTCCCATCCCGTATATCAGGCCTGAACGGTCGAATTCTTTCTTGTCCAGGATCCTCTCCAGGTAGTCCGCCACCTGGCCTTCGTCGGTCCAGTCTGATATCTTGGCCTTCATATCCTCGAACATCTGCACTACCTTGATATTCGCACCGCCGTGCCTGGGGCCTTTCAGCGAACAGAGCGCAGCCGTTATCGCTGAATACGTGTCCGTTCCCGAGGACGTCACCACGTGGGTGGTGAAGGTGGAGTTGTTTCCCCCGCCGTGCTCGGCGTGCAACACCAGGGACAGGTCGAGGATCTTTGCCTCAAGCGGCGTGTACTTGCTGTCCGGCCTCAGGATATACAATATGTTTTCCGCGGTCGACAGTTCAGGCTGCGGGCGGTGGATAAACAGGCTCTTTTTGTCATGGTAATGGCAGTAAGCCTGGTACCCGTAAACGGACATCAGCGGGAACAGTGCTATCAACTGCAGCGACTGTCTCAGCACATTGGGTATCGAGTTGTCGTCGGCTTTGTCGTCATAGGAGTACATAGTCAGGACGCTCCTGGCCAGCGTGTTCATCATGTCGTGGCTCGGGGCTTTCATGATGATGTCCCGCACGAAGTTCGTAGGCAGCGTGCGGTAGTTGGACAGGATCCTGCAGAAGCTGTCCAGGCGTTCCGAATCAGGCAGTTCACCGAATAACAGCAGATAGGCCACTTCTTCAAAGCCGAAACGGTCCTCCCTGATAAAGCCGTCCACGATCTCTTCAACGTCGATTCCCCTGTAATACAGCTTTCCTTCACAGGGTACCTCCCTGCCGTCGACGACCTTCGACGAAACGATTTCAGATACGACCGTCAATCCCGTCAGTACGCCTTTACCGTTTATATCACGTAAACCTCTTTTTACGTCATACTTGTCGTAGAGGGAGGGATCGATCCTGCTGTTGTTTTCAAATAACGAGGAGAGTTCCATTATTTCAGGAGTTATTGCTGTGAAAGGGTTGGCCACTACGAAGTCACTCCTTTCGCTTTTCTTTGCCTGTTTTTTTATTATACATCAATAACGGCCTCATGGAAAGGCTGAAAACGCGATACCGCCGGAAGTGCCGGCAAATGCCCCGTCTGCTCCCGGCAATAAAGCTGCCTGGTTTAAGT
>DGEQ01000091.1:1716-2929 GCA_002386045.1 Hungateiclostridiaceae bacterium UBA3922
CTGCCTGGTTTAAGTGCTGCCTGATATGGTTGTCGCCTGATATGCAAAATGCCTGTTGCCTGATGCGCAAAATGGCCGCATAAACGTATTATATCCTGCAGATCCGGGATACAGACAGATAAAGCGGGGAAATTAAACAGCAGACTGTCGTCATCTTACCCGGAACGCGGGGAAACGCAGCAGCAAACTGTCGTCATCTTACCCGGAACACGGTGCGCGGGCAATTGCCGGAAAGGACATCGGAGATCCTGTATCTCGAACTTGCGATCATGACCGTCGTGCCCTGCCGGATCGGCTCCTTGATGAATTCCAGCTTTGATCTGGCTCCGCCGGCGCCGGAACGGCTCGCCCCATCACAATGTTTCTGCAGTTCATTTATTGCTTCTATCACTTCGTCCGCATTTCTGCCCTCCACACATTCGACCAGCGTGGACGGATCTTTCGGATCGGTATATATCCCCTCGACGGAGGTAAAAATGAGCAGGTATTTCGGATGCACCAATGTCGCTATGACAGCTGCCGTCTCATCGTTGTCTATGCATTCCACTATCTCCCTGCGGCCGTTGCTGCGAAGCTGTTCCAGTTCCCAGCGGCGGTTTTCCTCGAAGCTGACGGTATCGTTGTAATTCACGATCGGTATGGCATCCTGTTTTACGCAGCGCATCAGGAACCTGTATATATGGTCGCGCTTTTCCGGGTCATTGAAATGCACGTGTTCTACCAGCAACTGCCTGACTGAGTATTTAGCCGGGATATAACGGCGGTACTCCTCCATCAGTATAGTCTGCCCCTGGGCTGAATAGTCGGTCATGATGTCTTCTTTCGGCCCGACCAGTTCATGCCCCGTCCGCTTTATGTAGTCCAGGCGGCCTATTTCCACGGCGCCGGAACTGACCCAGATCATTCCAGGCCGCAGTTCGCTGCCTATGCGGCTGAAAACGTTATAATCGATATCATGTTCTTTCTCGCGGATCAACGCCATGGATCCTATCTTCCCGACCAACTCGACATCATATTTCATAACGCACTATCCCCTGTCAGATGATACAAGTAATGTAATGCCAATTCACACTGCGCCAAATCAAATAATGCCTTTTATAGTTCATATAATGTCTATATTACCAATCCACATACTGCAAATTGACTGACCGACAACTTACATACTGCCGATTGGCGCACCGCTGGCTGACGTACCTACAACTTGCATGCTGCC
>DGEQ01000091.1:3141-4306 GCA_002386045.1 Hungateiclostridiaceae bacterium UBA3922
GCATGCTGCCTGCTTACATGCTGACAATTTACATGCTGCCGGTTTGCGGTCCGCAAGTATAAAGAGCGGTTTTCATAATTATACATCAGATTATTATATATCAGATTCACACCGGCAACTTCAACTGTTTATCATTTTATTTCGATACGGTGAAAAATTCAAGTTCAATCTGCTCCTGTGACGCTGCTGCTCTCCGGTAATAGTTCCCTCAGAGCTCTATGCATTGCATGGAACTTCTTCGTCCGGATGTCTATACGCTTTCCGATGTACCTTGCCACATTGTGGGCAAAATCTCTGCATGCATCTGTGTCATACAACTGGATCGTGCTCAGGTGCATCACTTCAATACCCTGCCTCCTGAGAACCTCCGATCGTATGGCATCTCTCCCCTGTTCCGTCGGGCTGCTGTGATGCGTAAAGCTGTCATATTCGATTGCAAGCCTGGCTTTCTCGTAAAACAGGTCTGCAAAACAGCGATGCGTCCCCAGGCGTTTCTTCAGTTCAGCCTTCAGTTTCACTTCATAGTTGAAAACAGCGCCATTGAGCCCGTACCCGCCAAGAGCATGCGGCAAAGTAAGGATCATGTATGCCAGCGATTCCATGATTGAAGCCGACCCATTCTCTATATATTTTACCGCCCTCGATGCTTTCCGATGTCCGCGGTGTCCCGGGACTCTGGCAACGAATGTTCTCAGCTTCTGCTTCGACGTTATTGCCCTGTGAGGTTGCCCCAACGGGTGCGAACACAACTGCAGCCCCAGCAGGATGAGCCGATGGATGCTCAATTCAGATGCAAGCTGCAGAAACATCAGTTCAGGTGATGCAACCAATTTGTCGCCCAACTTAACAACAGCCCTGGGAGGAAGAGGAAGTTCACACGAATGGACCTTTTTCCCATTGACTGAAAACCGCGCACCGTTGCTGGAAACTGTCATTTGAACAGGTTCTGCTTCTGAAATTTTTCTGCCTAAAACAGTTTCGATATGCGGCACTTCCCAGGATAAAGCCGCTGATAAATGGCTTAAATATGCTACCATACGATAATGGTACAATATTTTGTTTTAATTTGCAATTATTTCCTCTATAAATATCGGTAAAGGATCAGATATGCTTCCCGGATATGATGTCCGGATATGATCCCCGATTATGAGACACGGTTATGAGA
>DGEQ01000091.1:4440-4926 GCA_002386045.1 Hungateiclostridiaceae bacterium UBA3922
TTATGAGACACGGTTATGAGATACGGTTATGAGATACGGTTATGATGTCCGATGAGGCCCGGTTATAAGACCTTACGAGACACGGTCATGAGACCCGGACCGTATTTCACAGGCATCAGGTCCATAACGCTTGCGGACCTGGCTTTACCTGGAATACCGGACTTTGCCCGTAACTTTCAACTGCACTTTACCTGAAATTTTGAGCAGAAACATGCCGTCGCTGACTTTAGTTGAAATTTTGTAACCCCCGTTGCGCAAATATTCAACTAAAGTCCGATTTTCCATGCTTTTTTATTGACTAATTTCATTATTTGGTAACATAAAATTGCGATTATAGTATTATGGTTAATGAAAAATTTCAAAACAGAGGACTTTATCTGAAGTTTTGCGCAAAAAACTGGTATCGACCAGTCTCTGGACGATCCACGCGTTCCTGTGTCACTTGCACGACCCGCCACGCGTTACTGTATGACTCCTGTCTCTTAT
>DGEQ01000086.1:0-388 GCA_002386045.1 Hungateiclostridiaceae bacterium UBA3922
TCGAATTGGGCGGGTAGTATTTGCCTGCGAAGCCCGTACCGGTGGCAACGGACCTGTCTATTCCCAGCCCCTTGTGGTCTGCCCTGTGGTACGTGCCCCACGCAGAGTATTCGTATCCGTCCACGTTCGGGCCGTAATGGTGCCCGGGGTTGACCATCCAGCCTATGCCCAGCGGTACCGTGTAGCTTTCATATATGTGGTATGAGTCGAGCAGCATGCCGGTTATGGTATCGACGACGGCAGGATCGCTGCCGAAGGTCTGCATCGTCCATTCTCTTGCTATGTCTTCCGCGGTGAGCCACGGATCCCATGCCAGCCTGCCGTAGCAGTAAAGGTTGGCCTGGGCCAGGTCGTGGCCGGTCCAGTTCATATCGTCCCCGATGTTGGA
>DGEQ01000086.1:620-3164 GCA_002386045.1 Hungateiclostridiaceae bacterium UBA3922
ACGTCCTTCCACATCGGCGCGAGATAACAGAGGTGACGCTGCTGGCCCGTGTATTCCTGGGTCACCTGCAGTTCGAGCATGTAATTCGTTTTCTTGAGTCCTCCAAGCAGCGGATGGACAGGTTCCCTCACCTGGAAGTCCATCGGACCGTTCTTGATCTGCAGTATCACGTTGTCGTCAAAATGGCCGTCGAGGGGCATGAAATTGTCGTAGGCGGCATTGGCCCTGTCGGTGGTCCGGTCGCGCCAGTCCTGCCTGCAGTTGTAAACGAAACAGCGCCAGACGACCAGGCCGCCGTAAGGCTTGAGAGCGGCAGCCAGCATGTTCGCACCGTCGGCGTGGTTCCTGCCGTATGTGAAGGGACCGGGGCGGAACTCGGAGTCGGCCTTGACGAGGAAACCTCCAAAATCGGGTATATGTTCGTATATCTCAGCGGCCTTTTCGCACCACCATTCCCGCACCCTGTCGTCCAGGGGATCGGCGGTTTCCAGGCCGCCCAGTTCGATCGGGCTTGAATAATTGATGCTCAGGAAGATCCTGATGCCATACCTGCGGAATATGTCCGCCAGTTTTGCCACATTGGGAAGTTGTTCCTTCGTTATGAGCCTGGTCTCGTGCCAGTGGACGTTGACATTGTTCAGGACTATGCCGTTCAGCCCGACGGAAGCCATCAGCCGGGCGTAGTCCTCTACTCTTTCCAGGTCGGATCTGATCTGTCCGTCCTGGTAAAAGATCGAGCGGCCGGCATAGCCTCTTTCGATGCTGCCGTCCATGTTGTCCCACTGGTTTAGCATACGGAGCCTGATGGCCGGGTTCTCGAGTATGTATGGATTTTTATCTAACCTGCCGCAAAGGATGTGCCTTATAAGTGCAAATACGCCATACAGGACGCCTGCAGGGGTCTTTGCAGCTATGACCACGGGTCTGGCATCGCCGACCCTGCAGCGTTTTATGAGGAAGCCTTCCGTGCCTATGCGGGATGCCTCGCTGTCGGAGATGAGCCCTGCTTCCGTGCCTTCCTGCGGGATGAGATAAAGCAGTATAGTGCTGTCCGAAGAAGGCCGGTCGACCGGTTCCGGCGTCCTGCCGTATATGGCTGCAAGTGCATCTTTCAGTTCTCTTGCGGCAACTTCGAGCCCGGTCCGGTCCGGACCGGCACATATGCTGTCGAAAGACATGCCTTTAAGGTCAGGTTTTTTCCAGATGGGATGGCTGTATGCCAGCCATGCTTTATATCCGTTGTGATCACTCATATATATATTTGACATGGTTATCCTTTCGTTGGTCTTAATATCTGCCGTATTTCTGGATAGCGTACATGACTGCGCGCATGCTTGTCAGGAGACTGCCGTTGTTGATGGAGCCGGCCGTCGAGAGGTTGAGCCCCCTGCTTTCCTTTGCCATTTCACAGTCGCGCTTCACTTCATTTATGATCGCCTCGATGTCGTTGTGCATGAATGTCAGCGGCGACAAGCAGCCGTCTATCCTCGTGCGGGGCATGTACTTGCGTATCTCGTCCACGAGAACCTTCGGGCCGAAGTTGCAGCCTGTGAGGTTCAGTCTGCCCAGTATCGGAAGCAGATGCCCCATGTCGGAGTCTGAATGCTGATACCGCATATCCTCGGGGTTCGGGCTGTATTTATCGAAAACGGCCTTGAGTATGGGGTATCCGAATAACTCATACATCTCGGGCGTCAGCAGGCAGCAATTATCATCGGCAAAGCTGAATCCGCCGGGACGGTTCGTCTCGTCATATCCTGCCTCTTCGTCCATGATCCTCGCCATGTCGAGTATCACCTTGCATATGACTTCCGAGAATCTTTTGGCAAGGTCAGGCTCGTCTATGATGAGGAATATGAGGTTTTCGGCACCGTAGATCGATGTGGCCAGCGTGACGGGACCCCTTATGTGTCTCAGCAGAGGGGGTTTTATCCCATACTTTTCATAAATACGCTTTTTTTCACTTTCCCAGTTGGGCGGGAGCATGAATTCGCGCAGGTCGAGTTTTTCCACCCTGTCGAGCAGCTTTTCCAGTTCCTGCGGGGTGCTGACCGTACCTTCCAGCCACTCGGCGACGCCGTTGTGGATGTATTTTCCTTCGAAGACCTCCCCGATCCTCTTGATATAGGGAAACTCGGCATCCGGCTCAGGAAGTGTCTCAGGGAGAAGCCTTATCCCTACGATCTTTTCTGCCTTGTCGTTATAGCGCTTGTTCAGTTCGAGCCTTCTTTCGCGGGGCGTGAAACCCCACGGATTGCCCTCTTCTCCCAGTTCAGCAAAGACGCATTCCTCGCTCATCCTGATGCCCAGCGCCACCTGCGGTGCATCCGGGCTGAAACAGTTGTCTCTGTGTGCCAGTTCGTCATCTTTCCAGAACTGTTCGATATCGACATCCAGTTTCATCGGATCTATATTGCTCATGATCTAACCCCCCCTGCCGATATATTAGCTTCATGCATGGCAATGTTCAATGTAAAATCAGAAGTTTATTTGCAATAATTATGGGTGTCATTCCAGCGGGACGTTTTCGGGCCAGTCGTACCC
>DGEQ01000086.1:3344-3668 GCA_002386045.1 Hungateiclostridiaceae bacterium UBA3922
GTGCAGTATTCACCTGCCGGCAGTTCGTACACGACGTCTCTCGGGGCCTTTTCGTTGGGCTTCTGAGGCATATAGGGAGGATCACGCTGTATGAACACTTTCGTTTCAACCTTTTCTTCAGGGCAATAAGGTCCAGCAAGCAGACTGCGGCCCATGGTGTCCTTACTTTCAGTACATACCCGTGCCTGTATATGGACCGTGCAGATGTCATCGTCGCGCGGTTCCGTGCCTTTTATGAAATATTCCTTTATCGTGGCATTGCCTCTCTGGTCGTGCCTGCACAGATCCGTCGCTATTTTGCCCGAATAGATGCAGATCTCTTTG
>DGEQ01000086.1:3980-8768 GCA_002386045.1 Hungateiclostridiaceae bacterium UBA3922
TTGTCGATATTGCTCTGCGTCGTCCCGGTCTTGGTGGCCACCGGCATGCCTATTATCTGCTCATTGACAGTCGAAGCAGACGTTCCCGGGTACGGGTATGGCGAATTCCTGCCCTTGGTGACTTCCTTGAGCAATTCGGTCATGATGAAGGCCGTCTCTTTGCTGTACACGATGGTTGCCTTCTTACTGGTCCTGTCTATAAGGACCTTCCCGTTGCTGTCCTTTACCAGCGTAAAGGTCGTCGGCTCGTAATAAATGCCTTCATTTGCGAATGGCACGTAGGAAGCGGCCAGCTGCAGGGGATTGATGCCCTGTTCCCATCCGCCCAGGGCCAGGGAGATGTATTTTTCCTTCTCCCTGTTGATGCCGACTTTCTTGAGGTATTCTATTGAATTGTCAGCGCCGAGCATGTCCCTCCACACTATTGCCGCGACGACGTTGACGGAATTCTTTATGGCGTTGCGTATGGTCGTGAGGCCGTCGTACCTGTTGTTGTAATTGGTCGGGTACGCCCGCTCGGGATCCCTTTCTCCGAGCATGTATACGGCCCTGTCATCGACGACGGTGGCGGCTGTGACTACTTTCAGATCGATTGCCGGACCGTATACCACTATGGGCTTGGCGGTGGAACCCGGCTGTCTTTTCATGAGCGAGGATGAAGCCCTGTTGAGCGTGTTGCTGGCTTCCTTCTTGCCGTAGCCGCCATAAAGCGCTTTTACGTGGCCGTTCTGGATGTCTATTATCGCCATTGCTGCCTGCGGATGTTCCATCTGCCTTTTGGCCGTTTCGTTCACGAGCGGGAAATACGTATCGTCCATGAACACCGAGTCCATGTCGGCCTGGACCTTGGGGTCCATCGTTGTATATATCTCAAGTCCGCCCCCGTATATCATGTAATTGGCCATGGTGGCGGATATGTTCATCTCTTCCATCAGCGCGTTGCGGACATCCACTATTACCTGGTCGACGAAATAGCTCTGGACACTGGTTGCCTGCCGTGAACCGGTATTGAGGGCATATTTCAGGTCCTCATCGATGGCCTGTTCATATTCTTCCTGTGATATCTTTCCCAGTTCGAGCATCTTTCCGAGTATGACTTCCTGGCGTTTCTTGGCTTCCTGGCGGCCCTTTTCCGTAAATGGGTTATACTTGGCCGGGTTTTTCGTTATGCCTGCGAGCAGTGCGCACTGGGCCAGTGAAAGTTCGCTTACGGGTTTGCCGAAATATTTCTTTGATGCGGACTGTACCCCGGTGCAGCTGTTGCCCCAGTAGCCCAGGTTCATGTAGAGTTCGAGTATCTGCCATTTCTCCAGTTTCCGCTCAAGCAGTATAGCCGCATAGGCCTCCTGCACCTTCCTCCTGATCGAGCGTGTCGTGTCGCCCGTTATGTTCTTCACGACCTGCTGTGTGATAGTGCTGCCGCCCCTGGTCGCTCCTTCGCTCCCTGTGAGTATGCTTTTGACGAATCCCAGGCCCGCGTTTATGACGCCCTGGATATCTACGCCGGGATGCTGGGAAAAGCGCTCGTCCTCGATGGAGATGATGGCATCCTTCAGGTATTGCGGCACTTCCTTGTCCGTGACAGGCTCGCTGTCCATGTTGTCCTTACCCGTGAGTTTCTGTATTATGTTGCCCTTTGCGTCATAGATCAGCGTAGTCCTGCTGGATGCCTTGGCGATCAACTGCTCGTCGGTTATGGGCTCCGCCGTCTCTAAATATGCGTAGACGGCACCGCCTACCAGTCCGACAATCGCGCACCCGATCGCGAGGGCGAACAGAAGTATGCAGGATATGAGCGTCAGTGCAAACTTTTTTATGAATGAAGATTTCTTCTTTTTATTTGGTTTGTCGGCTTTCGCCGGTTTTTTGCGTTTTTTCTCCGCCCCGTCGGCGGTACGTTTTCTTCCCAGGTTCATCTTCTCCTCCTTGTAAAATCAGACAGCTAAAACGTTTACTACAGAATAATTAGACTGTTTTGCCGTTCAGGCAGTTCCGGCAAATGAAACGCCAAAGTTTATTATAGCATAAATCAGGGTTCCTGACACACAGGTCAGCCTGTTGACGTATCGTATGCCCGGGCGGTCCCAGGCCGGGCCGGAACGGCCCGCGCTAAACATGCAGGACGGCTGACATGACATGCGCATATCTGCTTATTGTTTTCTATCCATCAATCCTATAAAATAAACTTGTACCGCAGCAATATCGACTCGCGGCAATACCGGCAGGGGAGGCAGGGGTCTTGCGGATAAAAGCGGGGGAAATAATCAGGGCCAGGCGGGAAGAGTACAACATATCCCTTGTGGATTTTGCCAGGCAGGTCGGCATATCACCGGGTTACCTCTCACAGATCGAAAACGGGAAGAAAACTAATCCCAGCCTTGAAGTGATGATGACCATCGCCCAGGAACTGGACCTGGATATAGACACGCTGCTGGGTTTCGACCAGGAGACTGAAACACCTGCGTTAAGGATTCCTTCGCTGCTGAGGCTCGTCATCGCAAAGGACAGGAACCTGAAAGCCCTGGAAGACAGGGAGGTCCAGAAAAAGATCAGCAGCCTGCTGGACAGGATACTCCAGAGCAAATACCTGCTGGAGGACAATGACCTGTACGGTCTGTTCCTCGAAGATCTCTACGTCCAGGCTGAAACCACCCTGAAACGCTACATGTCGATAGAGATACTGAAAAACATGAAACGATCCTGATTGTAACCAAAATGGATCATGCGGCATATTATGAACGTAAAACGGTGCTGCATCAGCAAAGTGCGGAAGGATGCAGCCGAGGTGCCGGCATGTTCAGGAACAGCAACCTGTACCGCAGATGGTGGTATGTAGAAAGGCGGAACATCAACAGGATCCGCCTGTTGGTCCGCCTCCTGATCGCAATGCTTATCATGAGCGCCATTCTGCTGTTTGCAGAGCTTGGTATATTTGACTGTCTTTTATTGCCTTGAAACTGGTCCCGGACCGGGTCATGAGTCGGATCCCGAACCGCCGCTTTCTTCGTAGATATCTTCCAGCACGGTGCTCTTCCTGTAATTCCTTTTGCGTTTTGTGTGATTCGTTTCCGGTTCCGTCTCATCGATCATTTCGCACTTGCCCTGGAACAGTGCGCCTTCATCCGCGACAAAGCTGCTGATTTTGATATCGCCATACAGCCTGGCGGTGGAAAGGATCTTGAGCAGACCCCTGGTGACGATGTTTCCCTTTATCGTCCCGGCAAGATTCACGTTGCCAGCTTCCACGTTTCCTTCGACTGAAGCGCCGTTGCCGATATACACATCGCCGCCGACCTTAATATCACCGATAACTTTTCCGTCTACCCTCACAGTACCTTCAGACTCGATGCTTCCCTTGAATACCGAACTGCTTCCGACGAGCGTGTCTACTCCTTCACGGAAACCTGCTTTCCTTTTCAACATGGCCTACCTCCCGTAATTTTCTTTGACCGACCCTTTGATGGACCTGTATGGTGCTATTTTTTCTCCAGGTAATCCAGGGGATCTATGGCTGTTCCGTACAGATGGATCTCAAAGTGGCAGTGCGGGCCCGTACTGCGGCCTGTGCTTCCCACTTTCGCGATCACGTCGCCCTTTTTTACCTGCTGGCCCGGCTCCACGAGGATCCTGGAACAGTGCCCGTATACAGTGATGAAACCATTGCCGTGATCGATCTTGACCGTGCGTCCCGTTGCATACGTATAATCGACATAAGTGACCTTCCCGCTTGCGGAAGCCTTTATGGACGTCCCTACGTCGGCGGCTATATCCAGACCGTAGTGGAACGTTTTCTTCCTGGTGAAAGGATCCTTCCTGTAACCGAATCTGTCCGTGATCCTGCCTTCCACCGGCCATAACGTGGGTATGACTTCCATGAAAGCGTTTATCCTTTCCTCCACGGAGTCAAGATCGGCATCCGGCAACCCTGATCTGCTGTACAGCACTCCCAGCCTGTCCAGGGAAATCTTGAGCGAACGCATATCTGCGACGAACGCCGTCTCCGTCCTTTCACCCGAACGGCTTGCCCTGAGGTCGAGGCTCCTTTCCTCCAGGTATTCGTCGGCCAGTCGGTTGAACTTATCTGTGAATTCCTCTATCCTGTCGTTTACGACTTCCCTGAAAGCCTCGCTTTCTTTCCTGAGTGTATCGATCTCTTCCGTTTTCTTCTGCAGGAGTGCATTCTGCTCGGCAGTCGTGCTGTAAAGGCTTATGACATTCTCTTTCAGCGTCCTGTTTTCTTCAAGCAGTTTGGATATGTAAAGGCCGCCGGCCACGAACGCTGCAATAAGTACCATGAAGAATGTGACCAGCTTGATGTAAAATGAATTGAACCTGAATACTTTTACACGACTTGACGAATGAGGGACAAGAACTATTGAAAGATATCGTTTTTGCGATCTTTTTGCCTTTCCCTTTTTCATATCGAACCATCCTGCAACTATGCCTCAACAGCCATATTCTTTTCATTTGTACAGCGATGTCCGAAAAAAAGGCAATAATTATAATTCTGCACCGAATTAAATAATCCTCTTTTTTCGGAAAATATTATCACAACAAATATTAATATATGAAAATGATGCCAATGTCAAATTTTATGTCGAAACGGTGTCAAGGAGGAATTTGTCACACTATATCGAAATAAATAAAGGGAAATTTGTGTCGCATCCCTCTGCGGACGGGTAATGTCACACTGGAGCAAGGTGTGGTGACACTTCTCTGTAACAGGCACTTCTGTTGGGATGAGAAGTGTCACGCAAAAGAATAGTGCCGGCTGATCTTAGGTAACGG
>DGEQ01000092.1 GCA_002386045.1 Hungateiclostridiaceae bacterium UBA3922
CCGCATCGGCTTTAGTTTGAAGCGCTGCCAGAAATGCTGGCTGCGGCCACTTGTCCTGAGCACCAGCAACCTGTCTGGCGACAGGTGTAACAGGCTGGATATATGCTTTTTTGCTCGACGGGGATCATTCTTTTTTGACCGGATAGAAGTCCTTTTTCGCCGCAGAACCGCGAATATGGTTAATCGTTAAACTTTTATTGAACTTTTTCGACAGTATACACTGCCCTTTCTTTCCCCGGCAAACTTATGCCTTTGTGACGATTTTACCCGATACTGCCGATACTGTCAGCTTTTCCGGCTTTTATCCGTTCGATTTTCTTCCGGACATCGAAATTGTCATTTCTGTCTTTTAGTGAAACGTTTTTTGTAACATATGTTCACATTTTCAGATTTTTTCGGCTGTCACTATAGCTTCTCTCGGAGTTCTTTCAGCCTGTCCCTCAGGAAGGCAGCCTTTTCAAACTGGAGCTCCCTTGCCGCTTCCCTCATCTCCTTCTCCAGCTTGCTGATCAGCGCCTCGATATCGGATCTCTGCATGTGCTCAGTATCCTGCCCAAACGTGTATTTTGCATCGTCCTCCGCAGCCTTGATCGTTTCAAGCGTATCGCGCACGCCCTTCTGGACGGTCGTCGGCGTGATCCCGTGCTTCTGGTTGTATTCCATCTGTATCTTCCTTCGCCTGTTGGTCTCGCTGATGGCCCTCTGCATGGAATCCGTGATCGTGTCGGCATACATGATGACTTTGCCCTCGACGTTCCTTGCGGCACGTCCGATGGTCTGTATCAGCGATGTCTCGGAACGAAGGAACCCTTCCTTGTCGGCGTCGAGGATGGCAACAAGGGTCACCTCGGGAAGATCGAGCCCTTCCCTCAGCAGGTTTATGCCCACAAGAACGTCAAACACGCCAAGCCTGAGGTCCCGCAGAAGCTCGACTCTTTCGAGGGTTTCCACGTCGGAATGCAGGTACTCGACTTTGAAGCCCAGTTCCTTCAGGTAGGCCGTGAGATCCTCGGCCATTTTCTTGGTCAGCGTGGTAACGAGGACCCTCTGCTTCTTCTCGACGCGCATCCTGATCTCGCCGATCAGGTCATCTATCTGGCCTTTCACCGGACGCACCTCGACTTCCGGATCCACCAGACCCGTCGGCCTGATTATCTGCTCGACGATCTGCTGAGAATGTTCCCTTTCATACTTACCGGGCGTGGCACTTACGTATATGGCCTGCTTTACTTTGCTTTCGAACTCTTCGAACGTCAGAGGCCTGTTGTCGAACGCCGACGGGAGCCTGAAGCCGTATTCCACCAGCGATTCCTTCCTTGAGCGGTCCCCGTTGTACATGCTGCCGATCTGCGGGATGGTCACATGGGACTCGTCTATGAAGACCAGCATGTCATCCGGGAAGTAATCCAGCAGCGTATAGGGCGGACTGCCGGGCGCCCTGCCGCTTATGTGCCTCGAATAGTTCTCTATACCCTGGCAGAAGCCGACTTCCTGCAGCATTTCAAGGTCGTACCTGGTCCTTTGTTCAAGCCTCTGTGCCTCCAGCAGCTTGTCCTGGGACCTGAGTTCACTGAGCCTTTCCTCCAGTTCCTGCTCTATCGACGCAACGGCCTTCAGCATTTTCTCCCTTGTCGTCGCGTAATGGTTCGCAGGGAAGATGGCAGCGTGGGTGCGCATCCCTATGATCTCGCCGGTCAGGTAATCGACTTCCGTTATCCTTTCGATCTCGTCCCCGAAGAACTCCACCCTCAGGACATGGTCCGTCGAACCTGGCGGGAATATCTCGATCACATCTCCCCTGACCCTGAACCTGCCGCGCCTGAAGTCTATTTCGTTCCTTTCGTACTGGATGTCCACCAGCTTCCTGATCACTTCGTCCCTGTCCCTTATCATTCCGGGGCGCAGTGATATCATCAGGTCCGTATAGTCTTCGGGGTCGCCGAGGCCGTAGATGCAGGATACGCTCGCTACGATGATCACGTCCCGCCTCTCGAAAAGCGCTGCTGTGGCGGAGTGCCTCAGCTTGTCTATCTCGTCGTTGATAGACGAATCCTTTTCGATATATGTGTCAGTGGACGGTATATATGCCTCCGGCTGATAATAGTCATAGTAGCTGACGAAGTATTCGACGGCGTTGTTGGGGAAAAACTCCCTGAACTCGCTGCACAACTGGGCAGCCAGCGTCTTGTTGTGCGCTATGACCAGTGTCGGTCTCTGGACCTTTTCAATAACGTTCGCCATCGTGAAGGTCTTCCCGGAGCCAGTCACCCCCAGCAGCGTCTGGTGCCTGTAGCCCCTGTTCAGACCCTTTACCAGCTTATCCACTGCTTCCGGCTGATCGCCGCACATCCTGTATTCCGAAACTATTTTAAACTCAGGCATATATCCTCCTTTCCCTCGGGTTCCCCCGGGGACACTTCTCACGTTTTTGACTTTTTGAATAGTCCTGCCTTTATATCTGCCGCAACTTCCTGGATAGCTATCATTCTCTTCCGGGGACGGTTCTCACCTTTTCAGCCTGCAGTACTCCAGGGACAGTTCTCACCTTTTTAGCCTGTAGTGCGTCGAGGGACAATCCTTACTTTTATCATTCGGCCCCTGTCATCTTTGCCCATGCATTTTATCGTTGTCATTGATCCTGGCTATTAATCCCGGTCTATTTGTGTTCGTCATTTATCAGTTTATACCCGTTTATCTCTTTATACCCGTTCCTGTTATCCGTTATCCTTGCGTTTCTCACGGAAACTCCGGACCGAGAGTTATTTGCCGCCCAACCAGTTCATACCGGTCTTTTGATTTTATACAGCCAATAACCGTTCTGTGCCTGTTATTTTTTATCAAAGTGTTGAAAAGGTGAGAACTGTCCCCACCATTATAGCTTTAAATTTTTCAATTTTCCATGCATATTATATTGAATTTTTATTGACATAACCTTTTGTCTGGTGTGATAATATGATGAAAACAGATATAGTAGGAGCTGGTTTGATGATCGTTGCAAAGTTTGGCGGTACTTCCCTGGCATCTGCCAGTCAGATAAAAAAAGTCTGCGATATCATCACATCTGACCCGGAGCGCAGGATCATCGTCGTTTCCGCGCCTGGCAAGCGCCACAGGGACGATATCAAGGTTACGGATATGCTGATAGCTTGTGCGCAGGCAGGTCTCGATAAGGGAAATGCCGATACCGAGGTGGAGGCGGTCGTGACAAGGTATGCGCAGATCGCTTCCGAGCTCGGCTTGCCGGGCAGCTTTGCAGAGACTGTCGCTGCTGATATATGGGCGCGCCTTGACAGTGACAAGTCGGACAGAGGCAAGTATATCGACAACCTGAAGGCTGCAGGCGAGGACAACTGCGCGAAGCTTGTGGCCACGTACCTGCAAAGCCTCGGGCACGATGCCCGGTATGTTAGCCCAAAAGATGCCGGTCTCATTCTGAGCGACGAATATGGGAATGCCCAGGTGCTTCCGCAGTCATACGAGAATCTGAGATCACTTTCCGAATACCCGGGCATCACGATATTTCCCGGTTTCTTCGGATACTCACTGAGCGGCGAGGTCGTTACATTCCCCAGGGGCGGCTCAGACATCACAGGTTCGATCCTTGCCGCTGCTGTTGACGCGGATCCTGTCTCTTATACACATCT
>DGEQ01000144.1:0-6907 GCA_002386045.1 Hungateiclostridiaceae bacterium UBA3922
AGATGTGTATAAGAGACAGAACATCACCAGGGAACAGGCTTATGCAAACTTCTACCAGTACGTGAACGAGAAGTACCCCGCTATCGTGACACCTGACGAAGCATAAACTGCCAACGTGCATTCAGTTTTCCGGCTGCGGCCAGGTCCTGTACCTGCCGCAGCCGCTTTTTATATGCGGCAGAAAAAGCCGGAGCGGCAGACAGTTCCGCAAGCATACAAAAAACCGGTATCCTGCATGATACCGGTTTTTTCCTTTTTGAAAACAATATTGGCTTTATCTCCGCCCGACCGTTTTCGGCCGACACCGCTTCCTTATCAGGCCTTGCCTGCGCAGCCGAGCACGTGGATCAGCTTGTGCTTCACGAGTCCCTTGATGGCCTCCCTGGCAGGACCCAGGTACTGTCTCGGGTCGAAGTGGTCGGGATGCTGTGCGAAGTATTCGCGGATCGTCGCAGTCATGGCAAGCCTCAGGTCGGAGTCGATGTTGATCTTGCAGACCGCGGACTGTGCGGCTTTCCTGAGCATATCTTCCGGAACGCCTCTTGCGCCGGGCATGTTCCCGCCGTACTTGTTGATCTTATCCACAAATTCCGGGATGACCGAGGAAGCGCCGTGGAGTACGATCGGGAATCCGGGCAGCCTCCTTGCGATCTCTTCGAGTATGTCGAACCTGAGCTTCGGCTCGCCCTTGAACTTGTAAGCGCCATGGCTCGTGCCGATCGCGATGGCCAGCGAGTCGACGCCTGTCCGGCTGACGAATTCCTCGACTTCATCAGGATTCGTGAATGCCGCGTCTTCTTCCGATACGTTGACGGCATCCTCTATCCCTGCCAGCCTTCCCAGTTCGCCTTCAACGACGACGCCGTGGGCGTGCGCATATTCGACTACCTGCTTTGTAAGCTTGATGTTCTCTTCGAAAGGAAGGTGTGAACCGTCTATCATAACGGATGTGAAACCGCCGTCGATGCACGATTTACACAGTTCGAAACTGTCACCGTGGTCAAGGTGGAGTGCGATCGGGAGGCCGGTCTCCTCGATGGCTGCTTCGACAAGCTTTACGAGATAGGTATGCTTCGCATACTTCCTGGCACCCGACGAAACCTGCAGGATCAGCGGAGCATTGACTTCCTTCGCGGCCTCGGTGATGCCCTGTACGATCTCCATGTTGTTGACGTTGAATGCTCCTATGGCATAACCGCCTTCATAGGCTTTTTTGAACATCTCAGTGGTTGTAACCAATGGCATATCTGACAACTCCTTTTCTTATATAGATTAATATTGCTTGCAGGTAATAAAAAATATGTACCCCGGACGCTTGAACCAAGGTCGGCCCTAAGATCCGGTCGGCCTTTCGATCCGGAAAGCCCCTGGTATATGCGCCAGGTGAGGCATGAAACATTTACCGCCTCGTTATAAATTTGTCATATTCATTCTACCAGATTTAAGGTGAATTTCAAGTGCCAAACACGTTTTTATCGCCGGAGTCCCGGTATCTTTTGTAAGCACATCCCGGCAGAAGGCTGAAGACAGCAGGGGACGGTGCTGTTGCCTGAACCCCGCAGGCCCAGGCAACAGCACCGTCCCCCTGTATTTGATATGAAAACACTACTGCCTTTTCTCATCCGCACCAGCATCAGGCTGCGGCGAGCATCCGCTGTCTCCGGAACATTCACTGCAATATGGGCATCCGGGACATTTCACACCTTTCCGCCTGTCGATAATTATCTTTGCGACCGCACCTGCGATCAACGCTCCGATCACGAGGAATACGATTATATTCTGCCACATGTCATGTCGCCTCCTTTACGCCGACTGCCGCTCCCTGCTTTTTCTTCCGTGCCAGGTATACCAGGAAACCTGCATAGCATACAACTGCCAAAAACCCGGGTAATACACCGGCACCGAAATTCCCGGTGGTTATGAGTGTACCGGCCTGGTTCACGAGGTACGCCACGGTATATCCCATACCGAACTGGAACCCTATTGCCGCCCAAAACCACTTCCTGCTCCCCATCTCTGCGTTCATGGCGCCTATCGCGGCAAAGCAGGGCGGCGTGAATAGGTTGAACATCAGGTAAGCCAGGGCCGAAACCGATGTCAGTCCGAGCACCGACGCCACATCGCCGGCACCGGAAACCAGCACGAATTCCTCCGTGTCGATGAAATTGCTGATGCCGTAAACCACGGCCAGTGTGCCTACAACATTTTCCTTGGCGATGAAGCCGGTCAGGGCGGCCGCGGCAAGCTGCCATGCGCCGAACCCGAGCGGGATCAGCAGTAACGCGAACGGGCTTGCGATGCTTGCAAGGATGCTGGTGTGCTCCATGCCTTCTTCAACGACCCGGAAACTCCATGTGAAGGCCTGCATGATGTGAACGACCGCGTTGCACACCAGGATTATGGTCCCCGCTTTGACGATGAAGTGCTTCGCCCGCGACAGCATGGAGATGGCCGCTCGCTTTATGCTCGGGAACCTGTATTCAGGAAGTTCCATTATGAAAAACGTTTTGGCCGGCCCTTCCTTTGCAATGCTTTTGACTATGAGGGCACCTGCGATGATGATGGCGATACCGGCGAAGTACATGAGCGGTCCGACCCAGCCGGCTTCTTTGAAGAAGACTCCCGCAAACAGGGCTATTACCGGCAGTTTCGCTCCGCACGGCATGAACGGCGTCAGCATCGCTGTCGTGCGGCGCTGGCGCAGGTCACGGATCGTCCTTGTCGCCATGACGCCTGGGATCGCACATCCGGTCCCGAGGATCATGGGTATGATGGACCTGCCCGAAAGTCCGACCTTCTTGAGATAACGGTCCATGACGACCGCCACCCGCGCCATGTATCCGCAGTCTTCAAGGAGTGCAAGGAGGAAGAACATTACCATGATAAGCGGAAGAAATCCGACAACTGCGCCGACACCGCCGATCATGCCGTCCAGCAGCAATGCGCTGAGCAGTGGTGAAACGCCTTCACCAAGCAGCCCTTCCACGTGACCCTGGAAGCTTTCTATCAGGCCGACGAAATAGTCCGCGAGCAACGGACCCAGCCAGACCTGCGAGACCTGGAACACCAGGAACATGACGACTGCGAAAATCGGTATCCCCAGGTACTTGTGGGCTATGATGCGATCCGCCGCATCCTGCCTGGTTTGCGCGGCGCTGTCCGCTTTCCTGATCTCGACGTCGGATACGAGTCTGTCCACGAAAGCGAACCTCTCGCGGTCCGCGGCTTCGGCCGCGGCCTCATCCGTGCTGTCCGGATCGACAGTGCCCCTGAAAGGCGCTTCCTGGCCTTTCCCACAGGCCTCGGCAGCCGCTTCGATCAGTTCGTCGAGGCCTTTCTTTTGCGTCGATGATATTTCAACGACCCTGCATTTCAGTTTTTCAGCCAGTTCTTCTGTTTTGATCACGGTGCCCCTTTTCTTCACAAGGTCGATCTTGTTGAGGGCGACGACGACAGGGATGCCCAGTTCAAGCAGCTGTGTCGTGAAGAACAGGCTCCTGCGCAGGTTGGTCGCGTCCACGATATTTATGATCACATCGGGGTGCTCATTCCTGACGAAACTGCTCGTAATGCTTTCTTCTGATGTAAAAGGCGAGATCGAGTAAGCTCCCGGAAGGTCCACGGCCCGGATGGCCATTCCGGACCTGTTCAGTTCTTTTTTCACATCCCCTTCCTTTTTGGCAACGGTCACACCCGGCCAGTTGCCCACGTGCTCGATCCTGCCCGTTATGGCATTGAACAAAGTCGTCTTCCCGCTGTTCGGGTTGCCTGCAAGTGCTATCCTCATATTTGTCCTCCTTGATGTGCGATTGGTGTCGATATGTTGCCAGCACTGATTTGTTAGCCCGAGCTAACAATCAGAGCTGATAAAAAGGCGTCGTACAGCGGCTCTGAAGCATCGCAGTCCCGCCATTACGCGGCTGTGCGTATCGCTGTGCTGTATCGCCTTGCTGTGTCATCCTGTACCGCTATGCCTTATCATATCCTTATTATGTATGCCGCACTGTATAAGGCATCATATGCGGCATTTTATGCGGTATCATGTCCGGTATCATATCCGGCGTCGTGTCGTGCATCGTCCCGGTACTGAGATATATCACTATATCCGGCACTGTACCCGGCACTATATCAGGATGGCTTTCGCCAGTTCCCTGTCTATGCTGTATCTCGCATCTTTGACGTGTATGATATAGTTGTCTGCCAATACCGAAATGACCGTCACTTTTTCGCCCTCGTAGCAGCCCAGTGTGAACAGGAAATCCTTCACGCTCCTGTCGTCGGTGTCGATGCCCCTGATTACATATGGACGGTTGATCTCGGCGTGTGTAAGGTCCTGCCGTTTCACCGCTTTGTTGTTTTTTGCCTTGCGATTGAAAAAGATATTTGCCAGTGCCAGTTCCATGTTGACCTCCCGGATTTGATGCTCCATTTTTTCGCCTTTATCTGCGTAACAGACTCTGCCTGGTCCTGTCATGTTTTGCATTGTTGCCTGCCGTGTTGTGCTGCCTGCCGTGTTGTGCCGCTTATCGGGTCGCTTCGCTTCCTGCCATGTATGTGTCATGCCGTCCCAGCCCACGCTATGTCCCTTTGTTTTCCGTCTCCCTGCCAGCTGCCTCCTTTTCGAGGTAGGCCTCTATCGCCCGCATCATTTTATCGGTGATAACGTGTTCCATCCGGCATGCATTCGTCGCAGCTTCATCAGGGCTGAGCCCCAGCGACTTTTCCAGGAACCTCGAGATCGTGCAGTGCTTGTGATAGACCTCCTGGGCCAATGCCTCACCTTTTTCGGTCAGCGTTATGTGCCCGTAGGTCTCTTTATTGATGAGCCCCTCTTCTTTCAGGCGGTTCATCGCCTTGGTCACGCTCGGCTTCGTTATACCCAGGCGCTCAGCGATATCGGCCACATGAGCGTGATCGTGGCTGTTTTCGAGGATGTATATGGTTTCGAGATACATTTCCTTCGATCTGCTTGAATCCATCATCCGGTTCCTTTCCCTTAGCCTGTCACGGTTTACCCGGACCATATTGGTTTATTTGTTAGCCTGGGCTAACTGTTCGATATTAGTATATTACAGCCATTCGAACCAGTTGTCAATCTTTTTTTCGCCTGGCTTTTTATGCGGCTTGAAAAAGTCCATACTGATTTGGGCAGGCACAAATACGGTGCGTGATTTGATGCTGCGCCGCTCGGATCGTGTTAGCCTTCCGTGATCTCCGTTGAGAAAAACAGCGCGTAATTCGGCAGCGTATCGGTGAACTTCCTGCTGGCCTCGTCTATTTCGGCGTATTCCTCGTCCGTGAACCTCCATCCGGTGGCACCGACGTTCTCCCTTGCCTGCTCAGCATTTTTAGCGCCGACGATCGGAGCAGTGATGCCCGGCGTCATCAGGAGCCAGTTGATCGCTCCCTGGGCTGGCGTTTTGCCGTGTCTTGCCGATACCTCTTTCACCACTTCAGTCACGTCGAGGGCACGCCGGTAGTTTTCCGGCTGGAACAGCGCTGCGCGCCTCCGGCCGTCGGTAAAGACATCGGTCTTTTTGTATTTGCCGGTCAGCAGCCCCTGTGCCAGCGGGCTGTAAGGAACAACGCCGATTTCGTTTTCGATGCAGAACGGCAGCAGGTCCTTGTCGTGATACCGCCAAAGCAGGCTGTAGCACGGCTGGATTACATCCACGGGCCCGTAGCGCATGGCTTCCTTCTGCTGCTCCAGGCTGAAATTCGAAAGGCCTATCGCCCTGATAAGTCCTCTTTCCTTGAGTTCGAGCATCGCGCCCATCGACTCGCCGATAGGCACGTCATCAACAGGATAGTGCAGGAAATAGACATCGAGATAGTCGGTCTTCAGATTCCTGAGGCTCCGCTCGCAGGCCTTGATCAAAAGGTCATGCCTCATGTTGTGCTTGAAGACCTTCGAAATAATGACACACTTGTCCCTGTCGGTCCCTTCGAGTGCTTTCCCCAGGACGGTTTCGGAATGTCCGCGCCCGTATACCTCGGCGGTATCGAACGCATTCACGCCCAGTTCCAGCGATACCCTGATCGCTTCGATGGAATCGCGGTCGGCAACATCGCCGAAATAGCCGCCGCCCATCGCCCAGCAGCCAAGTATGATCTCGGATACCTTCACACCACTTTTTCCCAGCGTTCTGTAGTTCATGCACAACCCTCTTCTCTATTATGATTATGATGACCAATCTGCGACAAGCTGCCAGAATCATGGCCTGATCGTCCAGAAAGGTGCCGGTCTCATAAAAGTCGGAAACGGATTTGTTATCCTGCTGCGGATACGTGCGATCCGATGTGCCTCACTTTGCAATGGCATAAAATTAATTTTAGATGTTTACATGTTTTAAGTCAACAAAGCCCGGGAAGGCTAAAAATCCGGATTGATCAGCGCCGGATAGGGATTTGCCGATATGTTAAAAATATATCTATTTAATTGCATTTTGGTATATATTATGCTATATTTTATCTTGATTTTATCAGGAGGTGTGATTATGAGCGAACTAAGAGGTGCAGCAATATTCGGACAGTCGGGCGGCCCGACGTCGGTCATCAACGCCAGTGCCTGCGGCGTTTTCCAGGAAGCGCTCAGGCAGGATTGCATCACTGCTGTTTACGGTGCGGCACATGGCATAAAAGGCGTGCTTGAGGAAAAGTTTTATGATATAGGCCAGGAAGACCCGTATGAACTGGAACTTTTGAAGACGACCCCTTCCTCGGCGCTGGGTTCGGTCCGTTACAAACTGAAAGATGCCGATGAAGACGACACCGATTACAAGAGGCTGCTCGAGGTATTTAAAAAGTACAACATCAGGTACTTCTTTTATAACGGCGGCAACGATTCAATGGACACCTGCAACAAGGTAAGCAAGTACATGCAGTCGGTGGGATATGAATGCCGCGT
>DGEQ01000144.1:7238-7709 GCA_002386045.1 Hungateiclostridiaceae bacterium UBA3922
GCAGAACAACGTCATCATCGCAGTTTCAGAAGGAATCAGGGATAAGGACGGCAGGTATATTTCCGAATACGGCTCCGACCTTGCAAAGAATAAGGACGCATTCGGACATGCACAGCTGGGCGGCCTGGCTTATACGCTTGCCAATATCGTGAAGGAGAAGACAGGCGCCAAGGTGCGCGGCATCGAGTTCAGCCTCCTGCAGAGATGTGCTGCTCACTGCGGTTCGCTGACAGACGTCAATGAAGCCTACATGGCGGGTCAGATGGCCGTCAGATACGCCGTAGAGGGCAAGACCGACTACATGGTCGCTTTCGAAAGAGTTCCCGGACCTGAGTACAAGTGCGTGACCAAGCTCATCAACCTGACCGACGTTGCCAACACTGAGAAGAAGATCCCGCGCGAGTGGATCAACGAAGCCGGCACCGGGTTGAAGAAGGAATTCATCGACTACGCACTGCCCCTTATCCAGGG
>DGEQ01000142.1:0-3800 GCA_002386045.1 Hungateiclostridiaceae bacterium UBA3922
CCGATATCCGGATGAAATGAGGGGACGGTTCTCACGTTTCAGCCGGAGGCTGCCTGTGACACAGCGGCAGTTCTTAAGCCCTGCGGGTGGCTCCGGCAGGACCCGGAGACCCGGTCGGCGTGTTAAAAACGTGAGAACTGTCCCCTATTTTTTCCCATGCCTTATTTTTTTTCGTGCCGAGACTGAGCAAGTGGCTGAGCCTGACCTCCCCAGCGAGTTTCAGAGTGTGTTTCCTGGGCATTCCCGCCTGCACCATGCTGCGCACGAATACGATCCTGTAATGCAAGCTGCCTACTGCCTCTCCCATCTTTTTCCCCGATTCTGCCGGTCAGGAAAACTATTTCCTTTTCAACTCTGTCGAGCACGGCCATGGCCGCTTTCACGTCATTGCCGGTGTCGATGTGCTCATATTCGCCTTCCAGAGGCAGGACATCTTCCAGTTCAGACAAGCGGGCTGCCGCATTCCTGTGATACATGCGGTAGCGGTCTGCGATTTTTCGCCTGGCTATGCTGAACACCCAGGTTTTGAAAGATGACCTGCTGTCGAAATTTTTCAACCCGTTCCAGGCTGACAGCATCGTTTCCTGCAGGATATCCGCGGCATATTCGGCCGGATCGACATGGGAGGCAATATAACTGTAGATGACATCCAGCAGTCTCTTCATCAGCATTTCGAATGCTTCCCTGCTGCCCTGCCTGGCCCTTTCGATCAGGGCGCTTTCCGTACAGCCGCCACGGGAAAACCATCGGCACCACCTCGCTTTGCTGTTTTCAATCACTTAGTCGGAGAAAAAGGGTGAACGGTTCAAGTGATTTTCGAAAAAACTTGACGATTTGGTTTAATAACGTTAAACTAAGAATGTGGTTTAACGTTATTAAACCAAAATCCGATTGCAAATCTTTATGACCTTTCGCATGAATGCCCTGCACACGTTTTGGCGGCATGCATGAAACGGTCAGTTACAGCAAAGGACGTGATGATATTGGTGGAATATAAACTTGGAGCAATGGAGACAAGGTTTGCCGAACTGATATGGGAAAATGAGCCCGTATCATCCGGTGAACTGGTAAAGCTTTGCGAAAAGGAATTCGCATGGAAGAAATCGACAACATACACGATGCTGCGGCGGCTTTGCCAGCGCGGCATCTTTCAGAATGCCGGGGGTATCGTTTCCGCGCGCATGAGCAGGCAGGAGTTTTATGCCCTGCAGAGCGAGAAGTTCGTGGAAGAGACCTTCGGCGGGTCGCTGCCCAGGTTCCTGGCCGCATTCACATCCAGGAAAAAGCTGACCGACAAAGAGATAGAAGAGCTCCGCAGGCTCATCGATGAGAAGAGGGGTGAGTTGTGATGTGGTGGTACAGGTTGCTGCCAGCTATCCTCAACATGAGCCTTGCCGGCGGGATAGCCGTCGTTTTCGTGATCCTCGCCCGCATACCGCTCAGGAAATCACCGAAAATATTCTCCTATGCCCTCTGGGCAGTCGTCCTGTTCCGGCTAGTCTGCCCTGTGTCGTTTTCGTCGGTGTTTTCCGTGATGGGGCTGCTGCGCGTGCCGGCCCCGGAAAACGGAAGGATACTGTTCATTCCCGTCGATATCGTTCATACGGAATATCCGCAGGCAGATCTTCCTCTCCATGGTATCAATGAAGCCATAGACACCAGCCTGCCGCAGGGCGCTGAACAACTGGCAGCAGATCCACTGGAAGCGCCGGTGACTATCGCAACGATGATCTGGTTTGCAGGCATGGCCATGATGCTGGCATACAGTGTGGCGTCCCTTCTGAAACTGCGCCGGGCTCTGACAGGTGCTGTGCGCTTTCGTGACAACATATTCCTGGCCGATCACATCCCCACGCCTTTTGTCCTGGGAGTTCTGCGGCCGAGAATCTATATCCCGTCATCACTGCCGGAGAAGGAACATGACTGCGTGATACTGCATGAGCAGATACATATAAGGCGGCTCGACCATATCGTTAAGATCGTTGCATTTGCCGTGCTGACGATGCACTGGTTCAATCCGTTGGTGTGGGCGGCATTCATTTTGTGCATGAAGGACATGGAAATGTCCTGCGACGAACGGGTCCTCAGGGAAATGGGGGAGGACGTCAGGGTCCGTTATTCGGAATCGCTGCTGTCCCTTTCGGCCGGACGGCGTATCTTCGGCGGAAGTCCGCTTGCGTTCGGCGAAGGGAGTATTAAGGAGCGCATCAGGAACATGCTGGATTTCAAAAAAACCGCGGCATGGATCGTTGCAGTTTCGATAGTGTTTGTGGCCGCATTGAGTCTTGCACTGGCGGCCAACGGGGCGGGTGAAAAAAACGATGATGCGGTTCCCGTCAGGCTTTCGGTACCGGAACTTTTGCCGGGGCAGCAGTTGGGCACCGATATGACGCAGCTGGATTACGCATCGGATGATATCGTGATTTTCCACGATTATTACGGCATGTTCGTATACGACCTGGAACAGCAGAAAATCGTCCGCAGCCTTGACCTGGGACCGATCGGATGCAACTTCACGCAAGGCGACAACCACTGCATTGTGTCCGTAAGCAGAGACGGCAGTACGGTCCGTTTGCATCCGATGAGCAGCGAAAGCATGTACGTGTGGTCTGTACGGAAAAATACCCTGGCGAAAACGGCCTATGAGCCCATGGAAGAAAGCTTCAGCGATTTCGTTGACACAACCGGGGTCAAAGACCATAACGAAGCGGGAAAGTGCAGCCGTGCAGCCGTGAAGTTCGATAATGGCGACTATGGGTACCTTTACACCACCGGCTGGACGCTGGATACTCTTTACTATATCCGGGGAGACAGGATATATAAACTGTTCGATTTCGAAGAACTGTATGATTAAGATATCAGGATGATCCGGCACCAATGCGCTGCAGACATGCAAACCGGGATATGCCGGCGATTTGGCATATGGACTGACTATGATGATTTCAAATCGGAGGATGAAATCCCGGAAGGCAGGATCCGGAACGAGGTATGGGTAGACTTTACCAGGATGGTTACCTCGGCAATGGGTACTGAATATAAGGAGCCGGAAAAGCACTGGTCGGATAAATACATTGCTGCAGCACAGGATATGGGGATAGTGAATGAGTTTGTTATACCTGATGATCCGATACCGAGGGAAGTGATGATGAAATATGTGGTCAATGCTCTCGGCGTCAATGGAAATTAAGAAACCGGCAGCCCGGCCCTATCCCTTTATTATGACAGGCGTTTGACCGGGCTGGTTCTTGCGGTGGGCATAATGATATGTCAACAGGTTAAAACAGTAATGATTGGGCAGGCGATCTGCCGGACGAAAGGTGGACATGCGGATACTGACTGCCGGAGGTAAATGAATGAGCCCGATATTTTCGGGCTCACCTGCTCAGATCTATCCCCAGCTGGTATACCTTGTTGTTCCTGTATACAGACAGGAACTTGTAAGGTTTTCCGTCCTCCACTCTCTGCTTGATGGGAGTCACTACGTAATCTGCTCCTTCAAGCAGCGCTTTCAGGCTGGGATCGATCTCGAAGAGTTTTATGCCCCTGCCGACTTCCTCGTTGCACAAATACACATAGCCTGTTTCGTCCGCCACGTATATCGCGGTGATATCCAGCTTTTTGCTTATCTCGTCGAGAACCTCGTTGGTGTAACCTTTTTCCTCCAGTAGCTCTATCACCGATTCGATGTCGACGAGCATTTTTATCTCCATGGATTTGTCCCTCAGGTTGTAGGCCATTTCGCCCAGGTTGTCGCTGAGCTCGACTATCGAATTTATATAATCGGTCTGCTGCTGCATGTT
>DGEQ01000142.1:3867-5893 GCA_002386045.1 Hungateiclostridiaceae bacterium UBA3922
GCCGCGGTTTCTTCGTTGACGGCATACAGGTTGTCCATCAGGTCCTTGATGTTCGTTGCCTGGGCCAGGATCGTGTCTCCTGATTCATTCAGCCTGTCTATGCATTCCTGTGTCGATACCGTGGATCCATGTATCTCGTCCAGGACATCATCCATGTTCTTTATGCCCTCGATCTCATCTTCCAGGGCGGTGTTCACTTTCTGCAGCCCGTCGATGGAATTGACCACGCTGGCGGTCAGTCCCTCGGTGATTTTTTGTATTTCTTCAACGTAGTTGTTGGTCTCTCCCGACAGGCTCCTTATTTCATCCGCAATCACGGCGAATCCCCTGCCGGCTTCACCGCCCCTGCTTGCTTCTATGGCTGCATTCAGTGTCAGAAGGCTTGTCTGGGATGCTATCGACCTTATCGTCTCGCCTGCCGTGACTATCTTGTTCGTATCGGCGCTGGCCTGGTTGATCAGCCTGTTTATCTCGGCAACTGCCTGCGTCGTCGCTTCATTCTGCTTCTTCAGTGAACTCATCAGCTCGAGTCCGAGATTTTTGCTGCCGATTATCTTTTCCATGTTTTCGGTGACGTATTTTACCTGGTCCCGGTTATCCGAAAGGGCTTTTTCAAGTTCGGCTATATATTGGGCTATTTTTTCGGAATCAGCCACTATGCTCATCGTGCCTTCCGCGATATCTTCTATGGCAGCGGTGACTTCTTCCATTGATTTCCTGAACGCATGGCTTCCTTTCCTGAGCGCCTCAGTTTCTTCCTCGAGCCTGGTCACCCTCTTGTAGATATTGTCGGCGAGGTTCCTGGCATGCTCCATGTTGTCGGCTGTTTTGCCCGAATTGGTTTTCATGGCTTCTGCCATCCTGCCATACAGGTGCAGTGAGACAAGAGCCGCACATGCAAAGCCGGCGAACAACAGCACGTTCAGGATAAGCTCGGGCAGCTGTATGCCGCCGCGCAGGGACAGTAACTCGTGGAGAAGGTGTGTAAGCGTCGTTACTAGAAGCACGGAGCCTGTCAGCCATTTGTCGAAATACAGCAGGGATATCGTTACCAGTGCAATAAAGACGATGAAATCATTGACGGGCACCTGCGTTGTGATCACAAGGAACAGGTGGGTGAGATACAGCACAGTCAAACCGATGTACCTTATCAGCTTCGAGCGAGGATCTGCCCGGTATATGAACAGCAGGGCCGCGCAGTCAAGGACTCCGGCTATGATGCTTACGACTAGAGGGACAACCTGGATTTTGCCATTTGCGAATGCGAAGATGAAGTTGATTATGAAGAGGAGATGTATGAGGTGTACTAATAAAATGGATCGCCCGTTGGCTCGTTTTACTAATTCCACGATACCACCCCTGATCATATTCACTTCATTGCTTTATTATATTATAACATAAAACGACAAGAACAAGATGGGTGAAATGATAAATAGTGGAAGGGCAGGTGAACTGTGTGCCATATGCACGGAAGCCGGGAAACAGCGCTCTGTCTGTGCGGGATCCGGGAAACTGTGCGCCGTCTGCATGGAAGCCGGAAAATGGCAAGCCGTCTGCGTATAAGCCGAAAGAGTGAGCACCGTCTGCACGAAAACCGGAAGGTTATCCGCTGCCAATGTGGAAGCCGAAAAATGGCGGCTGAAAAACCGGTGGAAGTCAAAAAGGTGAGAACTGTCCCCTAAAATCAAAAAGGCAAGGGTCGAAAAGGTGAGAACCGTCCCCTCACCATTTGGGGTCGTACGGGTACGGGCAGTGGGAAGCGGCCAGCTTGGCGCGGATCTCCACGATGCATCCGCAGTGGATGCATGTGGTGCCGTACTGCAGGCTTTCACACGATCTGCAGAGCGCAAGCCTTCGCTGGTATTCTTCCTCCGACACGGTTTTTACGTCTCTGACCCTGAGCGTTTCTCCAAACAGCTTCTTGATTTCTTCAGGGCTGAGCCTAACTGATACTGAACAGCCCTTGCAGACAGGTTCTCCGGCCGGTGTGCTTTCAGCCTGTTCGTTTTTGACCTGTTCATTTTCG
>DGEQ01000142.1:5905-6028 GCA_002386045.1 Hungateiclostridiaceae bacterium UBA3922
CACGATGCATCCGCAGTGGATGCAGGTGGTGCCGTACTGAAGGCTATCGCACGATCTGCAGAGCGCAAGCCTTCTCTGGTATTCCTCCTCTGACACGGTTTTTACATCCCTGATCCTGAGCGT
>DGEQ01000142.1:6390-7390 GCA_002386045.1 Hungateiclostridiaceae bacterium UBA3922
TCTGCCGGCAACGGGCGTTTCTGTTCATGTGACAGGTTAACGGGCATATCCTGTGGCTGGTTGTTCGGCTACTCTGCGACCTGTATTCGCCTGTGACCCGTTATCTGGCTACTCTGAAACCAGCTACCTGATTTCTCCTGTAACTGGTTATTCATTACCCTTTAACCGGTTACCTGATCTCGCCTGTGACAGGTTATCTGACTTTTATTGCCGATACCGACATGGGCGGCAGCGTCACTTTGAGGACATTGTCCTTCACCGGCATCCTGCTCATTGCTTTCGGCGTCACAGCGTCGGGCCTGTCGAACGTGTTGTGGTCGTTCATCGAGCCGCCCGTAAGGACAGTGCCCTCAGCCTCCGACAGGAGGCCGGCTGCGCCTCTGATTTCTATCTCAACATTCTGGCTGCTGTTCGGATCGAGGTTGCATATCGTGATGAATATCTGCCCGGATTCCTCGGACATGGAAGCGGACATGCTGACAGCGGGCACGCTGTCTTCGCCGAAGCAATACCTGGGCTCGGAACCCTTGAATCCGGACTGCAGCAGCTTGTTGTCCATGTGCTCCTTGTACATGTCGAACACGTGGTATGTAGGCGTCAGTACCATTTTTTCGCCTTCAGTGAGTATGATCGCCTGAAGCACATTGACCATCTGCGCGATGTTCGCCATCTGTACGCGGTCGCAATGCGAGTTGAATATGTTCAGGTTGATCCCCGCGACCAGCGCGTCCCTGACAGTATTCTGCTGGAACAGGAAGCCGGGGTTGGTACCGGGTTCCACGTTACACCAGGTGCCCCATTCGTCGACGATCATGGCTACCCTCTTTTCGGGATCGTACTTATCCATTACGGTAGAATGAGCTTTGATCAGATTGTCCATGACAAGTGTATTTTTCATCGTGCTGAACCACTGGTCTTCACCGAACTCAGTCGCAGAGCCCTTGTCGGACCAGTTGCCCGTCGGTATGGTATACCAGTGGAGGCTCAGGCCATCCATGAA
>DGEQ01000142.1:7554-7725 GCA_002386045.1 Hungateiclostridiaceae bacterium UBA3922
TTGAATATGCGGTTGTCGCCGTAATTCCTTACGTACGTGGAATAGCGCCTGTAAAGGTCGGCGTAATATTCGGCTCTCATGTTTCCGCCGCAGCCCCAGTTTTCATTTCCGACGCCGAAGTATTTGAGTTTCCACGGCTTTTCACGTCCGTTCTGCTTTCTGAGCTCAGCC
>DGEQ01000048.1:0-8552 GCA_002386045.1 Hungateiclostridiaceae bacterium UBA3922
AGATGTGTATAAGAGACAGCGGCAAAACAGCGGTGTTCGGCGCATCCATGCTCCAGCTGACCGATCCGGAAGCTGAGGGCCCCCAGGGTCTCATACTGACACCCACCCGCGAGCTTGCGGTACAGGTGGACAGCGATATCCGCCGGATGGCCAGGCACCTCGCGCACCGTACAACGGCCGTATACGGCCAGCACAGCATGGATGCGGAAGTGAAAGAGCTTGAAAAAGGCGTGACGATAGTCACCGGGACCCCGGGAAGAGTCTACGACCATATACAGCAGGGGACACTGGATACGAAGCACATAAAATTCCTGGTGCTCGACGAGGCCGACAGGATGCTCGACATGGGCTTTATAGACCAGGTGGAAAGGATCATCAGGTCTGTGCCCAGAGACAGGGCCACGATGCTTTTTTCCGCCACTATGCCCGAAGAGATCAGGCGGATATGCAGAAGGTACATGAAAGATCCCGAGACCATAGAAACAGGATCGCAGACCAAGACCGTGGATACGATACGCCAGCTTTATTACCGCGTCAACCAAAAAGAGAAACTCGAACAACTGAACAAGGTGCTCCTGATCGAGCAGCCCGAAAGCTGCATGATCTTCTGCAATACCCGCGTTGCCGCGGATAAGGTCGGCAAGTTCCTTACGAAAAAGGGCTATGCCAGCCGCGTGCTCCACGGCAACATCGCCCAGTCCAGGAGGATGAAGACGATACAGCAGTTCAAACAGGGGAAATTCCGCCTGCTGGTCGCCACGGACGTGGCAGCCCGCGGGATCCACATCGACGAACTGTCCCTCGTGATAAACTACGACGTCCCGCTGGACAGGGACAGCTACGTGCACAGGATCGGCCGTACCGGGAGGGCGGGCCACGAGGGCCGTGCTGTGTCCATAGTCACCAGGGATGACCTCATGGACCTCTACGCGATCGAGGAGCATATCGGCGTCCTCATAGAAGAATGCGAAATGCCCGGTGACGAATACTTCGAGGAGCACCGGCAGGAAATAGACGAATGGATCGCCGCCAACAGATCCGGAAAACCCGGAACGGCAAAGAGACCGGAACCAGCGAGGGCACCTGGCGGCCAGCAAGAAAGCCGGGAAAGCGCCGCCAGCGAAGCAGGCAGCCCGGGCAGGCAGGACCGGGAAAGGCCGGACCGCAGGAGAAAGAAAGGATCCAAGGCAGGCCGCAAAGGCCAGCAGGGCAGATACACAGGACAGGGCCGCCCGTCGGACGGCGGAAGACAAAAGCAGGGTGACGGCAGGCACAAACAGCATGGCGGTGCAGGGAAACCGCCACAGCAGGACGGACAGCCATTCCGCCGGGACGCAAACATGCAGGACAGCGGTAAGCATGGAGCAATGCAGGTCCAGAAAGATCCCGCAGCCCAGGGCTCACGTAAAGCTCATGAAACCAGGACAGGCAGCCGCGGATATGGCGCAGGAAGCCGGATGCCCGGGACGGGATCCCGGAAGCCCGGCACGGAAACCCTAAAACCCGGCGCAGAAGAACGCAGGCCCGGAGAAAACGCGGGATTCTTCAGGCGCATATTCGGCAGGATCCTGGGCAAGTGACGCGAAATAAACTAAAAACGAGGCGTTGAATGATCCGCCTCGTTTTTGTTTCCAGCAGTGTTTGCTTCTGTGCAGCAGGTTCTTACTTGTGATACAACTTCTTCGTCTGGTACTGGGGCTCGCACGTGATGTTGACACCAAGCTTCTGGAACACATTCTCATCGACGCGCGACAGTATGACTGACGAATGGGCTTCGCAGCCCTTCAGCTTCGGAAGCTGTTCCAGCGCAAGGGCCGCCGTCGGGTTCGTGGCAGCGCAGATGGACAGCGCTATCAGTATCTCGTCGGTATGGAGACGCGGGTTGTGGTTCCCCATGTGATTTACCTTCAGGGCCTGTATCGGCTCGATGACTATCGGCGAAATCAAGTGTATGTCGTCATGGATGCCGCCCAGTTCTTTCAGCGCATTGAGCAGCACTGCAGCTGAAGCGCCAAGCAGAGATGACGTCTTACCGGTGACGATCCTGCCGTCATGGAGCTGTATAGCAACGGCAGGCCCCCCGGTAGCCTCGGCGCGCCGGTTTGCAGCCTGAACCACGGGACGGTCCGCTTCGCTTATTCCCAACTGCTTCATCAGAAGCTCCACTTTGTATACTTCCGCCCTGTCGGCCAACCCCTGGCGATGGGCGCAGCGCGTGTTGAAATACCTTCGTATGACCTCCTGCCTGGCTGCCTCGCATACCGCCTCATCGTCCGTGATACACAGCCCGGCCATGTTGACGCCCATGTCGGTCGGGCTTTTGTAAGGCGACTCTCCCTTGATCTTTTCCAGTATAGCTCTAAGCACAGGGAAGATCTCGACATCCCTGTTATAATTCACGGCTGTGACGCCATAGGCTTCCAGGTGGAAGGGGTCTATCATCGTCACATCGTTCAGGTCCGTAGTTGCGGCTTCATATGCAATGTTCACCGGGTGCTTGAGGGGAAGGTTCCATATCGGGAATGTCTCGAATTTCGCATATCCCGCCTGGATGCCCCTCTTGCTCTCATGGTATATCTGGGACAGGCAGACGGCCATCTTCCCGCTGCCCGGCCCCGGCGCCGTGACCACGACGAGGGACTTCTCCGTTTCTATGTAGTCATTTTTGCCGAATCCGTCGTCACTCACGATAAGTGGTATGTTCGAAGGGTAGTCCGGTATCGGGTAATGCCTGTAGACCCTTATGCCGAGGTTTGAAAGCCTTTTCTGGAACAGGTCTGCATTATACTGTGAACGGTAGTGAGTAATGACCACGCTCCCGACGTAGAGCCCTATCTCGCGGAACGCATCGATAAGGCGCAGTACGTCAAGATCATACGTGATCCCCAGGTCTCCTCTTCTCTTGCTTTTTTCTATGTCATCCGCATTTATGGCGATCACGATCTCGGCCTTGTCCTTCAACTGCATCAGCATCCTGACCTTACTGTCGGGTTTGAACCCGGGCAGGACCCTTGAGGCGTGATAATCGTCGAAAAGTTTCCCTCCGAATTCAAGATACAGCTTGCCGCCAAACTGCTCGATCCGTTCGAGGATCTTCTGTGACTGAAGCCGCAGATACTTATCGTTGTCAAAGCCAACTCTGTTCATTTTTGCACTCCTGTATGACAAATATGCGGGTTGCCGGAAACCCCGGACAATATTTCCTTACCCACAATAACACATCCGCCGGTACGCGTCAATCGGGCAGCCGGTTCCTGTCCAGGTTTTTTTCAGCTTTCGGACATAATCCGTCGCCTTTCTGTAACAAACTGCCTGAAACGCCTGTAATCGCGTTCGCTGCATTCGAGCAGCAGGCAGGCCCCTTCATTTCCATACTTTATATCCTTCACCAGTGCATTTTCCCTGAAATATGCCACTATATCACCGTGCTTATACGGTATCAGCATCCTGCAGTCCACGCAGGTCCCGGAGACATGCCGCAGGATCAGTTCCGCCAGTTCCCTGGTGCCGATCCTTTCCTTTGCAGAAATGTATATCATGTTGTCCTTTATGAACGGGATGTCCATATCGGTCAGGTCTGCCTTGTTGAACACGTAGAGCACCGGGATCCCTCCTGCTCCTATCTGTTTCAGCGTTTCCTCGGTCACGCTGACCTGGCGTTCGGCTTCCGGGTCGGAAGCATCCACCACGTGCAGCAGCAGGTCCGCCTCCTTCACCTCTTCGAGAGTCGAACGGAAAGCCCTGACGAGTTGATGGGGAAGTTTGCTGACGAAACCTACGGTATCCGACAGCAGGAATGACCTGTTATCAGGGAGCGTTATGCACCGGACCGTAGTCTCGAGGGTAGCAAAAAGCATGTCCTTTTCGAAAACTTTCTTGCTGTCGGGCTTCTGCGACAGTTCCACCATGGCGTTCATTATCGTCGATTTGCCCGCGTTGGTATAACCCATCAGCGCGACCCGCGGGAGCCCGGATCCGCTCCTCCTTTTGCGCTGGACCTGCCGGTCCTTCCTGATATCCTCGAGCTCCTTCCTGAGTGCGGCAATGTTCTGTTCGATCCTCCTGCGGTCGAGGACTATCTTTTTCTCGCCGCCGCCCCTGATGACCGTCCCGATGCCTCCGCCGCCCTGCCGGTCCATGTATTCGCCCGCGCCTGCCAGCCTGGGCAGCATGTACTGCAGCCTTGCCATTTCGACCTGCAGCTTCGCTTCTTTTGTCCTGGCCCTTTGCGCGAATATATCGAGTATAAGCTGGGTCCTGTCCATCACCCTGCAGCCGAGTACTCTTTCAAGGTTCCTCTGCTGGGTCGGCGTGAGTTCATTGTCAAAGATGGCGACATCAGCCCCGGTTGCCTCAACGAATCCCGCAGCCTCTTTCACCTTGCCCGCGCCGATATAGTAAGCGCTGTTTACGGTCCTGAGATTCTGTTCGATCCTTCCGCCTACTTCGAATCCGCAGGCTGCTGCGAGGTTTTCCAGTTCATCCATCGATTTTTCGAAATCGGCGTCACCATTGAGATCCACACCGATGAGCAGCGCTCTTTCCCTAAGCTCCACAAAACCACTCCTCTATCAGAAATATAGCACAAATATAAAGGGCTGCAAATGGAATATTTCCACCTGCAGCCCGCGGTCGCAGTCCTGTATCTGCTGCCGCTGTCTTACTGTGCCATGCGGCATGAGTGCCTGTAAGCCTGCCGGCACAAGTGCGCACGTTCCGGTCAGCCCGGGAGCTCGGTTATCTCGAACTGCTGCGCAACAAGCGCCGTGGCTCCGTATTTCTCCCTCAGTTTCGGCTTTTCTATCTTGCCGGTGGGATTGCGGGGCACTTTATCAAAGATTATCTTCCTCGGCCGTTTATACCTCGGCAGAGACATGCAGAATGCGTTGATATCTTCTTCCGTGCACTGGTGTCCCGGTTTGAGTTCGATTATCGCCGCCGCTATCTCACCCAGGCGCTTGTCAGGCAGCCCTATGACAGCCGCATCTTTTATCGCTTCATGTGACCGGAGGTGATCCTCGACCTGTACGGGATATATGTTTTCTCCCCCGCTGATTATGACGTCCTTTTTGCGGTCCACCAGGTATATGAATCCGTCCTCATCCTGCATGGCCATATCCCCGGTGTGCAGCCAGCCGTCCTTAAGCACTGCCGCTGTCGCCGCCGGATCCTTGTAGTAGCATTTCATTATGCCCGGGCCCCTGACGGCAAGTTCGCCCACTTCGCCATGCCTGACGGGATCCCTGTTCTCATCCACGATCCTGGCTTCCCAGCCGTAGCCGGGTATCCCGATGGCGCCCACCTTGTGGATATTCTCAACACCGAGATGCACGCACCCGGGGCCTGTCGACTCGCTCAGGCCGTAGTTCGTGTCATACTGGTGATTCGGGAAGTACTTTTTCCATCTCTGTATCAGGCTTGGGGGTACCGGCTGCGCGCCTATGTGCATCAGCCTCCACTGTGAAAGCTTGTAATCCTCAAGCTTCACGTCTCCCCGCTCTATCGCGTCAAGGATATCCTGGGCCCACGGCACGAGCAGCCACACGATCGTTATCTTCTCCTCCGACACGGTCCTGAGTATCCAGTCCGGCTTTATACCACGCAGGATGACGGCAGGGCTGCCGGAAAGCAGGCTCCCGAACCAGTGCATCTTCGCGCCGGTGTGGTAAAGCGGAGGTATGCAGAGGAACTTGTCCTCCCGCGTCTGCCCGTGGTGCTTCTGCTCGGTTATACATGCCGAAACGAGGCTCCTGTGGGCATGCAGTATTGCCTTGGGGAAACCTGTCGTTCCCGACGAGAAATATATGGCAGCGTCATCGTCGTCTGTTATTTCCACATTCGGCGCTTCCGAAGAACAGTTGGCCGTGAGCCGGTCGTAGCTTTCCGCAAACGACGGGCGGCCTTCGCCGACATAGAAAAGCAGCCTGACTTTCGGCATCTGGTCGTAGATGGTCTCGAGCCTGCCTATGAACTCAGGTCCGAACAGCAGGGCAACAGCATCGGACAAATCAAGGCAGTACCGTATCTCCTCGGCCGTATAGCGGAAATTGAGCGGCACCGCGACGGCTCCTGCTTTCAGTACGCCGAAGTATATGGGCAGCCATTCCAGGCAGTTCATCAGCAGTATGGCCACCTTCTCACCTTTCTTTATCCCCCGCTTGATCAGCAGGTTCGCCAGGCGGTTGGCTTTCTCGTCGAACACACGCCAGGTCATGCTGACCCTGTATTCGCCTGCCGGGTTGTTTTCAATAAGCTCGTATTCCCGCCATATTACGTTGTGTTTTTCCTGGAGATCGAGGTTTATTTCGGTGAGACAAATCTCGTTGCCGTACAGAGCGGCGTTCCTTGACAGAAATTCAGTTATAGGCATGACTCATCCTCCCGTCCTGCTGTAAGAATCACATGGAATGCAGTGACAAACAAAGCCGTGCTGCATAACTGCGAAATATCACGTACATTATAAGACAATACCTGCATTTAATCAACAGTTTGTTGGAAGGAAAGCCAAGCCTGCAGCCGTACACGGGCGGCAACTTTTGCCGCCCGGATCCCCTGTTATTTCTCCACCTTTACGGACGCCATTATTTTTTCTGTTTCAGCGCCGATCGCTCCAGCAGCGTCTTTATCTTTCATATAATAAGCGGCAGTTACCATCGCAGGCTGTTGCCTTCAGCCGGGATGACATTATTGTTTTTCTGTTTTTACAGACGAAATCAGTTTTTCTATTTCGGCACTGGCTGCTCCAGCATTATCTTCGTTCAGCATGTATGCGCCCTGTACCATGATCACCAGCCCATGCTTGAAGTAATAGCAATATATCTGCCTCTGCTTCATGCCGGAAATTTCGAAGTCTGCATGGAAGCGGACTCCCTCGGTCTCGTCTATATCGATTTTTTCTGTCCCGGAAAATTCCGCATCGCCGAAAGCCTGCTTCATCGTGTCGATATCTTTATTGACATATTCCACGATATCGTTATCGCTGGATAGCTTTCTCGAACTTGTCACCGTAAACATGCTCGTCTCTTTTACGGCCTGGTAATTTGCAAAATTGTTCGGTTTTTCTTCCCAGCCATCGGGCAGATCGACTGTAACCCTGATGCTGGCAGGATCGGCAGCCTTCGAACCTGCCTCGCCGGTATCCTCCTCCGTTCCAGGGGTGATACCGCACCCTGCCAGGGCGGCGAACATCATGCAAAGTGCCAGTACTGCTGCCAATACTTTTTTCAACATGGTGATCCTCCTAACCATTATTTTTTTCCCGGTGACACATCCGTTATCCCGGATGCCGGGCACAAGCTCCTGTCCTGCTTTGTGTCTTCAGGCATTAAAACCATGATCCGGCGTCATACGCTGCTTTCCACGAACAGGAGAAAATCGTATACCTGTTTCAGCTTCCTGAAACCGTTTATGAGCATATCCGGCAATCCTGCTGAAAATGCCGGTCCAAAATCCCTGCGGACATTCTCGAAGTATATGTTTTTCCTGTTGAGCCACTGCCTTATATTATCAGGCTGATCAGGGTACCTTGGCCTTTTGTAGTTTTCTCCTCCCAGAACGAACTCATCCTGGCCTTCGTATGCCTTCAGCGCTGCAAGGAACGACGGGTGCCTTTCCAGTATGATTTCTCTCATCTTCGCCATGGACGCGTTTTGCGCCTTGTAATACCCGACGCCGTAACTGATGCCGTATTGCCCCAGTTCGAACCAGAAGCATGGCGACACGGACATCTGCGACTTGTCCCTCAGGAAAACGATCCAGGCGTTGTCCCTGTAAAGACTTTTGTCCTTTGTGAACCTCGTGTCCCTTCTCACTCTCGATATGATTTTTGACGGGACAGTTATGATACCGTCGTCGATTTCCTTCATGGAAGGCGCCAGTGCCTTCACCAGCTCGACAAACGGTTCATATACATATTTACGGTACTCATGCTTATGGGCCTCGTACCATTCCCGGTTGTTGTTCATCCTGTTTTCCAGGAGGAATCTCAGCGCCTCTTTCGAAAAACCTTCAAACCCCATGGTGCAGCCTCCGATTTGGTGGAATACGCCCTGCACGGCGCAGGCCGATGCACAGGATATACATACATGCTGAATATTCAGATGTACAGAATATACAATAGAGTTTTCGGATCTCCCTGTCAAGTAAGCGCGCTGATCCCTTCCATCGGTCTGCCGGGATATGTCCGACGGTGCAGGCATGGTTTGTACCGCCCAATGCACATATTTCACAAAAAAACTCATTGGGAGATGCCAAAAATTATACACAAAGAGATTGACAAAAACAGTATTTGCATGTTAATATTTTATCAAAGATAGTTAAATAATTATCAATGTTGGTTATGGAAATAACACAGAACTGCCATAACGAGAACCTGTATACCACTTGCAAAGGAGGGTTATATATGGCAAAGATGAAAAAATACGAAATCATAGACAGCGTGGAAAAACTGGATGCAGCACTTACCCGCGCAAGGGAAGCCCAGAAGGAATACGCAGGTTTTACGCAGGAACAGGTCGACAGGATCTTTTTCGAAGCAGCCATGGCCGCCAACA
>DGEQ01000048.1:8858-9962 GCA_002386045.1 Hungateiclostridiaceae bacterium UBA3922
TCGCACTCAAAACGAGGAACGGTATCGTTATAAGCCCTCATCCAAGAGCAAAGAAGTGCACTGTCGAGGCATCCAGGATCGTTTACGAAGCCGCGGTCAGGGCCGGAGCTCCTGAAGGCATAATCGCCTGGATCGACGTTCCCAGCCTTGAAATGACGAACCACATAATGAAACAGGCTGACCTGATCCTCGCCACCGGCGGCCCAGGAATGGTAACTGCCGCATATTCATCCGGCAAACCGGCCATTGGCGTCGGACCCGGCAATACTCCCGCCATCATCGACAGTTCAGCAGATATACTCCTGGCGGTCAACTCAGTAATACATTCCAAGACATTCGACAACGGGATGATCTGCGCATCGGAGCAGTCCGTCATAGTTCTCGATGATATATATGACAGGGTAAAGGCCGAATTCACAAAACGGGGATGCTATTTCCTGAATGAAGAAGAAAAGCAGAAAGTACGCGAGACGATCATAATCAACGGCGCACTGAATGCGAAAATCGTCGGCCAGACGGCTTCCACCATAGCGACCCTAGCAGGCTTCAGCGTACCCGAAGGCACAAAGGTGCTGATAGGCGAAGTCGAGAAAGTGGACCTTACCGAGGAGTTCGCCTACGAGAAGCTCTCCCCCGTTCTTGCGATGTACCGGGCAAAAGATTTCGGAGAAGCTCTCGACAAGGCAGAAAGGCTCATTGCTGACGGTGGCTTCGGCCACACTGCTTCGGTGTACCTCGACACCATCCGTGCAAAGGACAAACTCAACGAGTTTGCAGAAAGGATGAAGACCTGCCGCATACTCGTGAACACACCTTCATCCCACGGCGGCATAGGTGACCTTTACAACTTCAGGCTCGCTCCGTCGCTCACACTGGGCTGCGGTTCATGGGGCGGCAACTCGGTTTCGGAAAACGTCGGTGTGAAGCACCTGCTCAACATAAAGACGGTAGCCGAAAGGAGAGAGAACATGCTCTGGTTCCGGACGCCCGATAAGGTTTACATGAAAAGAGGATGCCTGCCGGTGGCCCTGGCCGAACTGAAAGACGTACTCGGCAGGAAAAAGGCATTCATCGTGACGGACAGGTTCCTTTACAGCAACGGCT
>DGEQ01000096.1:0-290 GCA_002386045.1 Hungateiclostridiaceae bacterium UBA3922
ATACGACAACCTCGATTTGCTGAACTCCTACAAATTCATTCTGGAAGAACCCATCATCTTCTGTTTCCAGACACAATTCAATTGCCTCTTTTATTCTGGGAAGCAATTCCTCTACTGTTTTAGCCTGAGTATGGCATCCTTTCAACGCTGGAACAGAACCAACATACACTCCATCTTCATCTTTTTCTATCAAAATAGTAAAGTTATACTTTTTCATAAAATCACCACCTGATATTATTATATCATATTCAGAACATATGCTATACCAGGTTATGAGGATAATACTGCCT
>DGEQ01000096.1:527-3952 GCA_002386045.1 Hungateiclostridiaceae bacterium UBA3922
TCGCCATATATTATCTTAAATGCCCGGTATACCTGCTCGAGCAATATAAGACGGGTCAGTTGATGTGGAAATGTCATGTCGGACATGGACAGCCTCATATTCGCTTTTTTTATGAGTTCCGGTGCCAGTCCCAGTGAGCCTCCTATCACGAAGGTGATGCTGGAGTTGCCGCTTACCATGCAGTTTTTCAGTACTTCTGCAAATTCCTCGGAACTCTTTTTTGCTCCCTTTACATCCAGGACTACGAGGTAATCACCGTCCTTCACCTTGTCGAGGACCCTGGCCGCTTCCCTGCTTTTTACCTGTTCCTCCTGTGCGGCGCTTATGCCCTCCGGCGCAGGTTCGTCCGCAACTTCAACGATCCGCAGGTCACAGTACCGTGACAGGCGTTTCGAATACTCCGCAATGCCTTCCTTCAGGTAGCGTTCTTTGATTTTCCCGACAGCGACGATGGTGATCTTCATGCTTTGCCTTCCTTTTTCCGGCTTTCCTTTTACCCTTCTCTCTGCCTATCCTCCGGTCCTTCTTTCCGACCTTCCTGCTGACTTCCCTGCTGACTTCCCTGGTGACTTTCCTGGTGACCTTATTCCCGGCTTCCCTCCGGCGCTTCTTCCCGGTGTCCCTCCAGCACTTATCTCGAGCAGTCCTCCAGTGCTTCTTCCCGGCTTCCCTCCGGCACTTCTTCCCGGTGTCCCTCCAGTGCTTCTCTCAAGCAGTCCTCCAGCTATTCTGCTCACCCGGATGTATATCCCGCCTAAACCTCGATCACCCTGCTCACGCGGTCGCGGAGGGCTACATCGAGCATGACGTCCGAGCCCGCGTTGACGCACTTCTCACACAACACGCTGCGCACGGTCTGGTAAGCCAGTTCCGGGAAGTTGTTCTGTTTGCTGAGGTGCCCGAGCAGGAACTTTTTCGTGCCGCGTTCGGCCATGTATGCGACGACCTCGCCGGCATCATCGTTGGAAAGGTGGCCGTGTTTGCCCGCGATGCGCTGTTTCAGCGGCCACGGGTAAGGCCCCATCCTGAGCATCTCCGGGTCGTGGTTGGATTCCAGAAGCAGCAGGTCGCTGTCTTCAAAGCACCTGAGCAGATCCAGGCTGATATGCCCGATATCTGTGGCTATGGTCACCTTTTTCCCTCCCGAGGAAAAGCTGTAGCCCACGGGCTCATTGGCATCGTGCGGTATCGGGAACGGGGCCACCTCTATATCACCTATCGCAAAAGGCTCATATGATGAAAAAATCCTTTTGTTGCATTCGCTGACCGGGCCGATCATCTTCTCCAGCGCTTCCCACGTGCCGGCGGTCGCGTATATGGGTAGGTCATACCTGCGTGACAGCACGCCGGCGCCCCTTACATGGTCCAGGTGTTCATGGGACACTAAAATGGCGCTGATTTCCGACAGGGATTCCCCTATCGAACACAACGCCCCGGCGATTTTTTTACCGCTCAGTCCTGCCTCGACCAGCAGCTTCGTTTTTCCTTCCGCTACGAATATGGCGTTTCCGCTGCTGCCGCTGAATAAACTGCATATTTTCATCCCAATATCACCGTATCATTCGTCTGTCCTGTAGATATCCGCCCCGAGGCTCTGCAGCTTCCCGACGAAATTCTCATAGCCCCGGTCTATGTACTTGACATTGTTTACCTCTGTCCTTCCTTCCGCTGCAAGGCCGGCTAACACTACCGCCGCCCCGGCCCGCAGGTCGATGGCATTGACCTGGGCCCCTGTCAGGGTCGCCGGTCCCTCGATTATAGCCATCCCGCCGTTGGCGCGTATCCTGGCTCCCATCCTCCGCAGTTCGTCCACGTACTGGAACCTTTGCGGCCAGATGCTTTCAGTTATGGTGCTCGCACCGTCCGCAAGGCACAGGAGCACCGTGATAGGCGGATGGAGATCGGTCGCGAACCCGGGATAAGGAAGCGTTTTGATGTTCACCTTCCGGATGGCGCCGTTGCCGCCCGTCACCCTTATCCAGTCATCGCCCTCTTCCACGTCGATATTCATTTCCTGGAGCTTTGCGGACAGGGATTCCATGTGCTTTGGTATGACGTTCCTCACGGTCACGTCGCCGCCGGTGGCAGCCGATGCTATCATGAACGTCCCGGCTTCTATCATGTCCGGAATGATGGAGTGGACATGGCCGCCATTCAGTGTCTTTACTCCTCTTATCTTTATAACGTCGGTGCCGGCGCCCTTAATATCCGCACCGGCAGCATTGAGGAAATTGGCAGTGTCGACTATGTGGGGTTCCTTTGCGGCGTTCTCTATGACAGTGGTGCCTTCGGCCCTGACCGCAGCGAGCATGAGGTTTATCGTCGCCCCGACGCTGATGACGTCAAGGTAAATCTGGGCTCCTGTCAGCTTTTCGGCAGTTAGCTTGATCATGCCTTTTTCGATGACGACTTTTGCTCCCAAAGCCTCAAAACCCTTTATGTGCTGGTCTATCGGCCTGTGTCCGAAATTGCAGCCTCCAGGCAGCGCAACTTCCGCCCTTCCGAAACGGCCGAGCAGTGCCCCTAAAAGGTAATATGAAGCCCTCATGCTTTTTATCATGTCATAGGGTGCAATATATGAATTTACGTTGGTGGAATCGATGAGAACAGTGTTCCTGTCTTCGTATGTGAACTTTGCCCCAAGCCGGGTGAGCGTTTCCTCCAATATGCGGGTGTCCCTTATATCAGGCAGGTTTTCTATCCTGCAGCTGCCTTCTATGAGCAATGCCGCCGGAAGTATCGCCACAGCAGCATTTTTGGCACCGCTTATATGTATATCTCCTCTCAGCGGCTTGCGCCCGTTTATGATGATTTTTTCCAAACCCTGCGCACCTGCTTTCTTGTCATTCGTATAAACCGTGCGGAGCATACCCTGTTTTCCTATTACATTATATCACTGTTTTATATTATACTACAACGCTATTTTGAAGTGCAGGCGGCAGGCGCGAATGACAGCCGGCAGACGCCAGGCGGCAGGTGGTGGCTGCAGTGCCGCGAAACAGGCGGCAGGCAACAGGCAGCAGGTACCTATGGCTGGCGCATGACATGCAGCCAGCGTCATATGACGGACGACAGGCGCAGTATGAGAGTCAGACTGTGCCGTGCAGGGGCAGCATGTGCCGCATGGAAGCAAACCGGCCTCATGCCCGGGGTCTGCCGCCCGGACAAATCATCATTTCTCAGGTATCATGCGGGCTTATATACACAGGCTCGGGCATGCCCTCGATCTTGACGCGCCAGACGGGCAGAAGCTCGACTGATTCCACCTCTTTCATCGATGGCTCTTCCAGCTTATACCCGCTGTCTATGGACGTGATGACTATATTGCTCCCCTCTTTGAAATATGCCAGCAGGGCCTGGTATGCTTCGAACTGCTCGGTGCTTTCACCTGAAAGTCCCCTGAACTGGTGCCTTTGGTATTCGAG
>DGEQ01000120.1:0-363 GCA_002386045.1 Hungateiclostridiaceae bacterium UBA3922
GAACTGAAGGAAGGAGACGTTGTCGAACTGGACGCCAGCAGGCTTCTTGTACATGCTGAAGTGCAGATCAGCGCTGTCAGCAGGAACCTGGCGCATCTTCTCGGCAGGACAGTTACTGCTGCGAACGGTATAGTCCCCGTAGCCGTTGCTGATACAGGCGAATAAAACAACAATATTGTACAATTTCCATTATTCCTATATAATAATTAAGAAGTTCTGAGAGGTAAAGATCATGGATCAGATGGTTAAAGAATTCGGAAGCAGGGACATTGCCGCTGCTGCTGTCAGGATAGCGCTTACAAGGGACCGGGCTGAGGAAAAGCAGCTCCAGCAGGAACTGGCAAAGCTGGGCATACGCACGGC
>DGEQ01000120.1:551-11855 GCA_002386045.1 Hungateiclostridiaceae bacterium UBA3922
GCCGGGGCTACCAGGGAGGCGTTGTCACAGATCATGCCAAAAGCGCTCGGGCTCAACGTAGGCGGAAAGATCGGCATAGCACGATACAGGAACCATATCAGCGTATCGATCTTTTTCGGCATAGGCCTGCTGCACCTCAACGAGGTCGCCATCGGGCTTGGACACAGGGTGGTGTGATGCACATGGTCAGGGCGATAAGGGGAGCCACGACCGTCAGGGAAAACACGAAAGAAGAAATATTCAACGCCACGACTCAGCTTGTCGTCGAGATAATGAAGCAGAACGGATTGACGCAGGACGATATAATAAGCATCATATTCTCGGTGACGTCTGACCTGGATGCAGCATTCCCTGCGGCAGCCGTCAGGCAGATGGGTTTTGACAGGACGGCGATGCTCTGTACGTACGAGATGGATGTGCCGGGCAGCCTGAGAAAATGTATCAGGGTGCTGATGCATGTCGAGACCGACAGGAGAAATGATGAACTGAAGTACATATACCTGAAGGAAGCAGTGAAACTGCGGCCTGATATCGTGCAGCAAAACGGGCGGATGGAGGACTGACACAAAAGGATGATCAACATAGCGATCGACGGTCCGGCGGGAGCCGGGAAGAGTACAGTGGCCAAAGCAATATCCAGGGAACTCGGCATTATTTATCTCGACACAGGGGCCATGTACAGGGCAGTTGCGCTGAAGGCTATACGATCCGGTATCGACACGAAAGACCAGCAGGCCGTTGAGGCAATGGTGAAAAATATCGACATACGGATCGAATACAGGGACAGTGAGCAAAGGATATTTCTCGACGGGACCGATGTGACAGGGTCGATCAGGACACCCGAAGTATCCGTTGGTGCTTCGGATGTGGCGGTCATCCCTGCGGTAAGGGAAAAGATGGTGGAACTGCAGCGCAGAATAGCCAGGGAAAACGACGTCGTGATGGATGGACGCGATATCGGAACATATGTCCTGCCTGATGCATCATATAAATTCTTTCTCACTGCATCACTTGACGAAAGGGCAAAAAGAAGGTTTAATGAGATGAGGGCAAACGGGATGACCGGTGTGAGCCTGGAGGATGTAAGGAAGGACATCGAATACAGGGACAGGAATGACAGTTCGCGCTCCTTCGCTCCGTTATCAAAGGCGCCTGACGCGCTGGAGATCGATACCACCGGGATCAGCCCCGAAGAAGTCGTCAGGATGATAATGGATATCATCAAGAACAGGAAAACAGTTGGTGCAGCTAAATGAGAAAGTTTCTGTTGACCTTGACGAAAATCGTACTTAAAGTTTTTTTCAGAGTCGAAGTCATAAACCAGCATAAAGTGCCTCAATATGGTCCGGCATTGCTCTGTGCCAGTCATAACACCATGTTTGATATGTTTTTCCTGGGTTTCAAACTGAAAAGGTGGATTTACTGGATGGCGAAGGAAGAACTGTTCAGGAACCCTTTGCTTGCTTATGTGCTTAGAAAGCTGGGGGCTTTCCCGGTCAGGCGGAGGACTGCCGATATAAGTTCAATAAAACATGCTTACAGGCTGCTCAGTGAAAACAAGATCGTAGGGATCTTTCCCCAGGGTACGAGGGCGAGGACCGCAAAAAGGAAATATCCTGCGAAGTCGGGGGCAGTCATGATCGCTGCCAATGCAGGCGTCCCGGTGATCCCCGCTGCAGTGTTCGGCACCTACAGGCTTTTTTCCAGGATGAAAGTCGTATTTGGAGATCCGTATTACATTGAAAAAAACGGGGACAAGCTCTCCAAAGAATACCTGTCGGAGATGAGCAAAGACATGATGGACAGGATATATGCCCTTGCGGAGGTCAGGTAGATGAAGATAATACTGGCTGAAACCGCAGGCTTTTGCTTTGGTGTGAACAATGCGATCAGGATAGCCGGGGAAACGCTGGTCAGGGGCGGTACCATCAACACCCTTGGCCCCCTGATACACAATGACCAGGTCGTGAATGACCTGAAAGAAAAAGGTATCGGCATAATATCAGAAATAAGTGAGGTGCCTGAAGGCTCAAGGGTCATAATCAGGGCCCATGGCGTCGCACCGGGGATATACCGGGAAGCAGAGGAAAGAAACATCGAGATCGTGGATGCGACATGTCCTTATGTGAAAAAGATCCACAAGCTGGTCAAAAAAATGCATGAGGACGGTTATACGATCGTGATAGCAGGAGACAGGAACCATCCCGAAGTCATCGGGATAAACGGGTGGTGCGGCAACTCGGCGCTAATAGCTGGTACGCCGGAAGAAGCAGAAACTTTTGCGCCTGTCGGCGGAAAGTGCTGCCTCGTTGCCCAGACCACGATGACAAGGGAAAGGTTCGATGGGATATATGAAAAATTAAAAGAAAAATGCAAAAGTGTCGTCAAATTTGATACAATATGTAGTGCGACCGCCAGCCGGCAGGAAGAGGCTGAGAAAATAGCCCGCATTTCCGATGTCATGCTGGTGATCGGGAGCAGGAAAAGCTCCAATACACGGAAACTGTTTGAAATATGCAGTAAATACTGCAAAAAAACATATTTAGCAGAAACGTACGGTGATTTGCCGCCGATAAACCCTGAAGAAGTACAAACGCTGGGGATAACAGCCGGAGCATCTACACCGGAACGCACGATCAAGGAGGTTTTTGAGAAAATGGATGAATTAAATAAACAGGAGAAGGAAATGAGCTTTGCAGAAGCGTTCGAAAACTCGATGGTGACGCTCAGGAACGGAGAAGTCGTAAAAGGGAGGATAATAGGCTACAACAATACCGAGATATTCGTAGACCTGGGATATAAGTCCGATGGCATAATCCCCGTCGAAGAATTCACGGATGACCCCGATTTCGAACCTGAGACAGGAGTAAATATAGGCGATGAAATCGATGTTTTCATAGTCAAGGTCAATGACGGCGAAGGCAACGTGATGCTTTCAAAGAAAAGGGTCGACACGATGCGGAGCCTTGAGATAGTCGAGGAGGCGTACAAAAACAAGACTCCCGTGGAGGGCAAGGTCATAGAAGTCACCAACGGAGGAGTCATCGTCAGTGTCAATGGCGTCAGGGTGTTTGTCCCGGCTTCGCAGCTGGACGAGAAATATGTGAAGGATCTCGGCGAATTCCTGAAACAGACCGTCACCATCAAGATAATCGAAATGAACAGGCAAAAGAGGAAATTCGTAGGTTCGAGAAGAGCAGTCCTGGCCGAAGCCAGGGAAGAGATGGAAAAGCAGGTATGGTCAAATATAGAAACAGGGAAGAAGTATACCGGCACGGTCAAGAGCCTGACGGACTTCGGCGCATTCGTGGACATCGGAGGAGTAGACGGCCTTGTACACGTTTCAGAGATGTCATGGTTGAAAGTAAAACATCCGTCGGAGCTTGTCAAGGTCGGTGACCAGGTGGAAGTCACCGTCCTGGAATTCGATGCGGAGAAAAAGAGGATATCGCTCAGTATGAAGAAGGAAGAAGATAATCCGTGGTACCGCGTATCCGAGAAATACAAAGTCGGGGATATCGTAAAGGGTACCGTGGTCAGGCTTGTGCCCTTCGGTGCTTTCATCGAGCTTGAAAAAGGGCTCGATGGTCTCGTGCACATTTCACAGATATCGAACGTGAGGATCGCAAAACCGGGAGATGTCCTGAAAACCGGGCAGTCAGTCGAGGCAAAGATCGTGGAGGTCAACGAGGAAGCAAAGAGGATAAGCCTTTCCATAAAGGAGGTCAACCCGATAGACCCCGAACCTGCAGCAAATGAGCAGAAAGCTGACGAGAAAGCTCCTGAAGCTCAGCAGGACGAGAAAGCCGGGAAAGAGAAAGAAGAAGAGATCCCGAATGAACACAGGGAGGAACTCAGCAATACGATCGGTGACATAATAGGATCGCTTGACGAAATCAAATAAAACGACCGGTGATCCGGCATAATGAAAATGCAGGACGTATATCTTGCATTTTCAGTTTTTATCATTTTATTTCATTTAACCTATATCATGTTTGGGGGGCAAGCCATGGATTATGAAGGCTTCAAAAAGGAAATCCTCAAAATGTCGGACATCGATCTGAGCCTGTATAAAGAGAAACAGATGAAGCGAAGGATAGATTCGCTTATAAGGAAGAACGGCTATGAACATTATGAAGACTATGTGCAGGCGCTTAAACAGGACAGCGGGCTATACAACGAATTCATCAATTACCTCACCATCAATGTGTCCGAATTCTATCGCAACCCTGACCAATGGGAAGTGCTGAGGGACCAGATAATCCCGATGCTCCTCCAGAGGTCGTCGACGCTGAAAGTGTGGAGTTCGGCATGTTCGACGGGAGATGAGCCGTACACGCTTGCAATGGTGCTCAATGAATATATGCCGCTCAGCAGGATAAACATCCTTGCAACAGACATAGATGCCGAAGCGTTGAGAAAGGCGAAAGACGGCGTGTATTCTGAAAAAAGCCTTGAAAAACTGCCTGAAAAGTACTTAAAGGATTTCTTTATAAAAGAGGGGAATACATACCGGGTGAAGGATGAACTGAAGCGGTGCGTGGAATTCAGCCGGCTCAACCTTTTGAGGGATCCGTACCCGGATGGTTGCGACCTGATAGTGTGCAGGAACGTGCTGATTTATTTCACCGAGGAAGCAAAGTCCCAGATCTACATGAGATTCAACAGGGCACTGAAAGACGGGGGCGTGCTGTTCATCGGAAGTACGGAGCAGATAATAATGTCTGCGAAATATAAGCTCACTCCCATCAAGACGTTTTTCTATGTAAAAGACGGCGATATCTGACACGTGCCAGGGAAGGTGATATCCGGCATGGGCAGACCCGAAGGAAAGATCATATTCCTTGTGGATATGAACGCGTTTTTCATATCCTGCGAGATGTCGGTTAATCCGGAACTGAAGGGTCGTCCTGCCGCCGTGGCAGGAGACCCGAAAAGCAGGTCGGGCATCATCCTTGCTGCCAATTACGAAGCCAGGGCCTATGGTGTAAAGACAACGATGCTCGTGCACGAGGCTATGTCCATATGTCCCGGACTTGTCATAGTTCCTCCGACAAGGGGACTATACGAAAAGAAATCGAATGAGTTCATGGAAATACTGGCCCGCTATGCGCCTGTTATACAGAAAAACAGCATAGATGAAGCGTGGCTCGACCTGACCGGATGCGAAAAGCTGTTCGGTGAACCTGTCGCGATAGCGCAGCGCATCATGAAGGAAATACAGTACGAACTGGACCTGTGGTGCTCGATCGGGATATCAGAAAACAAGTTCCTTGCCAAGATGGCCTCGGAAATGAAAAAGCCCCTTGGCATAACGGAACTCTGGAAAAAAGACGTGCCTGAAAAAATGTGGCCTCTTGAGATAAGGCAGATGTACGGGATAGGCAGCAGGACGGAAGAGCGGCTGAAAAAGATCGGCATACTGACGATAGGCGACCTGGCGCAATGCGATGACAGGATCCTGAGCGAAACCTTCGGCAGGTATGGCCTGGAACTCAAGAGGCTTGCCAACGGCATCGACGATTCGCCGGTGGAGCCGGAACCTAAAAGCTCCACCAGGTCTATAAGCCGGTCCACCACGCTAGCCAGGGACATCACCGGCATGGACGAAGCGAGGACCGTGCTTCTAAGCCTTGCCGAAGAGGTGGGCGAAGAGGCCAGGAGGAGCGATTTCAGGGGAAAGTCCGTGCAGATAGTCATACGATACAATGATTTTACGACCATAACCCGCCAGAAAACCATCGTGCCTTCATACCTTACCAGGGATATATACCGTACCGGTGTTGAACTCCTTGCTGAACACTGGGACAGGCGGAGGCCGATCAGGCTCCTGGGCATAGGCATCTCCAACGTCGACGAAGAAATGCCGGTGCAACTGAGCATATTCGACATCAACGAAGAACTTCCCGACAGCGTGAAGAAGGAAGAAAAGCTCGAACGCGCCATAGACAGCATCAGGTCCCGCTTCGGAAGCGACGTGGTCAAGAGGGCGAGCTTAATGGATAAATGACGGTCCCGGTGATCGAATTCGGTGATGCGAGGCAATGCATAAACTGGCTGAAAGCCAGGAACTTCAGCATTTACCTTGTGGATGGCAAAGCAGGCAGGACATACCGGGAGCCCGGCTATGAGGGAAACACTGCGCTGGTGCTTGGCTGCGAACGCTATGGGATATCCGGCGAATGGTATTCCTGTGGACCTGAGGCGATATCGATACCCATGATGGGAATCTGTGATTCGCTGAATGCAGGTGTCGCGGCTTCAGTGATCATTTATGAGATAAGGATGAAGAAGCTGCAAAGGATGTGATGGTATCACGGAATTCAGGAGAAAGGCAGTGCAGGCGATCCGGGTATGACCAATGTGAAGGAAATGGACAGAAGGCTGCATTTCCATATCTGATTTGATGCAAGGAATTGTGGAATGCCAATATTATCATTATAGCTGCAAGCGGGTCGGGATCACATTCGAAAGGCAATTTTAGACGCATGCCATATGCTGGCAGGCGATCAACCTTTTCGTGACGATATCCTGATTTTGCATAATCAAATGTATTAGCCTGCAAAAGCCTGATTGACAAACGGGGTTGAAAGATATAAAATCTAAAAAACAGGTGAGGAAGTACAGTTCTTGTTATTCATTTGTGTTTGTTGACGTATTCAATTTACAGGCTTGAATGAAGTTTTTTATAAAATCAGGAAGAATACATAGGGAGGACGGTAAATATGAAAAAACCAATCGTAGCAATTTTGGCTGTTGTTCTTGCAATAGCGCTTCTTGCTGGCTGTGCCGGCAATAAGGGTAGCACGGGTAGCGAAGACAGAAACAAAGTCGAAGACGGTATCAAGATAGGGATCAATTACGAATTGTCCGGAAAAGTAGCAACTTACGGACAGAGTTCCGTCGAAGGGATCGAGCTTGCCATCGAGGAGATCAACGAGGCCGGCGGGATAAACGGCAAGAAGATAATCCCTGTAAAATACGATACAAAATCTGAGCCGGCCGAAGCGACCACGCTGGCCACAAGGCTTATTACCCAGGATAAGGTCGTGATGATCCTCGGTCCTGCTACTTCAGGCTCGTTCAAGGCCCAGATCCCTGTTGCGGAAAAGAACAGGATACCTGTAATATCGGGGTCGGCAACGGACGACAGCGTGACCGTGGACGCGTCGGGCGTGAAGGAATATGCCTTCCGGATCTGCTTTACCGATTCGTACCAGGGAACCGCGATGGCAAGTTACGCCTTAAACAAGCTGTCTGCAAAAAAGGCCGCCATCATCATGGACAGTTCCAGCGACTACGGCAAGGGACTTGCGAAGAACTTCAGGGAGAAATTTGAAGCCGGCGGCGGCACGATCGTGGCAGAGGAAGCATATGTAGCCGGAGATACGGACTTTAACGGTATTTTGACAAAAATCAAGGGACAGGATTTCGACGTAATATTCATACCAGGCTATTATGATGAAGCAGGCCTGATAATCAAACAGGCCAGGAACCTGGGTATCGACGTGCCCATCCTGGGCGCTGACGGGTTTGATTCTCCGAAACTCCTCGAGCTTGCAGGCGCTGCAGCGCTGAACAACGTGTATTATTCCAACCATTATTCTTCGCTGGACGAGGACCCCAAGGTTGCCAAGTTCATCGAAAATTTCAAGGCGAAGTACAACAAGGAACCGGATGCTTTCAATGCGCTTGGTTATGACCTGGCAAAATTTGCGGCCGATGCTATAAGCCGTGCCGGAAGCCTGGACGGAGAATCGATAAAGAAGGCGATCGAGGAAACGGAGAATTTTGATGGTGTAACCGGAACATTCAGCATCGATGAAAACCATAATCCTGTGAAATCGGTCGTCGTTATCGAACTGAAAGACGGAAAACAGTACAGGGCAGAAAAAATCGCCGACTAGGTTACAGCAATATTAAATGATATTATATTAACAGGACAATTGATCATACAGGTAATCTTGCAGGCCGGGGAGCGCATGACGCCTATGGCGTCATGCGCTCATCGGACTGTTTGCAGAAGGTGGATCGGACTTGGAACGACTGTTGCAACAGGTAGTAAACGGGATCTCGCTGGGCAGCATATATGCGCTTATAGCACTGGGCTATACGATGGTGTACGGCATCATCAAGCTGATCAACTTTGCCCACTGCGACGTGTACATGATAGGCGCATATGTGGGATATTTCTGCATGTCTTATTTCCGCCTCGGGTTACTCCCGTCGCTGCTGATCGCCATGGTGGTGTGTATGCTGCTCGGCGTGGCGATCGAAAAAATCGCATACAGACCGTTGAGGAATGCGGCAAGGATCACGGTACTCATAACTGCCATAGGTGTATCGCTTTTCCTTGAGTACGGGACCATGTTTTTCGTCAAGGCGGAGACGCGCACTTATCCGCCCCTGACCGGGTGGCTTGCACGGATATTCAGGATCGGCAACGTTGTAATCTCGATGCAGCAGATAGTTTTAGTCGGGATTACCGTTATCCTCATGGTGCTTCTCCAGTTCATCGTAAAGAAAACGAAAACCGGGAAAGCGATGCGCGCTGTATCGATTGACCAGGATGCAGCGGAACTGATGGGTATCAACGTGGATACCACGATCTCCTTCACGTTTGCGCTTGGATCGGCACTGGCTGGCGCGGCAGGAGTTCTTGTAGGCATCTATTATAATTCCATCAACCCGCTGATGGGGATGGTGCCCGGCATCAAGGCCTTTATAGCGGCCGTGTTCGGCGGGATCGGCATTATTCCGGGAGCCATGATAGGCGGATACTTTATCGGGATGGTCGAGGTTTTTGTATCGGGCTATGGGAACTCGATGTTCAGGGATGCGGTCGTTTACGCGATCCTGATACTTATCCTCATAGTAAAACCTGCAGGTCTTCTTGGCAAAAATGTCAGAGAGAAGGTGTAGACTTTGGGCAGACTGAATGAGCATCCTGCAATTAAAAAAGCAATAGCGCTTGTCCTGTCTTATGTCATTGTCCAGATGCTGATATCGACGAATATCATAAGCGATTACCTGCAGGTGACATTGGCTACGATCTGCATCAATATTATCCTTGCAGTAAGCCTTAACCTGATCACCGGCATAACCGGCCAGTTTTCACTCGGCCATGCCGGGTTCATGTCGATCGGCGCATACATGTGCGCCCTGATCGTTTTGAGGATGCCGACGATACCAGGTTTTTTGCTGGGCGTTTTTGCAGGTGCGGCAGCGGCAGCGCTGGTTGGATGCGTGGTCGGCCTTCCTACGCTAAGGCTGCGCGGTGACTACCTTGCCATTGCGACCCTGGGGATGGCTGAAATCATACGCGTGATTTTTCTGAACCTGGAAATAACCAATGGTGCTGCCGGCCTGAGCGGGATACCCAAGTTCGTTAACTGGTTCTGGCTTTTTGTTTTTACGGCCGGTACCATTCTTGTGATATCGAATTTTATAAGATCTTCCCACGGCCGTGCATGTATATCCGTCCGGGAGGATGAGATCGCGGCTGACGCGATGGGTATCAACACTACTAAATACAAGGTCATGGCTTTCACATTCGGCGCCTTCTGCGCAGGGATAGCGGGGGCATTGTATGCAACGTCCTTCTATTTTATCGAACCCGGCCTTTTCGGGTTCATGAAATCCATTGACGTGCTGGTCATAGTGGTACTGGGCGGCCTGGGGAGCATCAGCGGTTCGGTACTGGCAGCCGTGCTGCTTGCCGTGATCTCGACGCTGCTGCAGTCTTTCCCCGAAATAAGGATGGTCTTGTACGCATTGTTGCTGATAATAATCATGCTTTTCCGTCCCCAGGGACTGATGGGTTCGAAGGAAATATCGTTAAATGTCTTCGGCAAGCTGGGCGACCTGTTCGCTTCACGCAAGAGGAGGGTCTGAACAGTGGCGATACTGAAAATAGATAAACTGAGCAAATCCTTTGGCGGACTGATGGCCGTTTCAAACGTGAGCATGTCCCTGGAACCGGGTGAACTTGTCGGGCTGATCGGACCGAACGGGGCGGGGAAGACGACTGTGTTCAACCTGCTCACCGGGATCTATGTACCGTCATCCGGCACGATCACGCTTTACAGGGACGGCAGGGAAATAAAGCTGCAGGGGAAAAAACCGCATAACATCTGCAAGAACGGCATTGCAAGGACATTTCAGAATATCCGCCTGTTCAGGGATCTGACCGTTATTGACAATGTGCGGATCGCGATGCATAAAAACGTGGGATACGGCTTTTTATCAGGCATTTTTCATTTACCCTCCTACCATAAAGAGGAAAAAATGCTGACTGAGAAATGCATGGAATTGCTAAATATATTCAAGCTTGATCACAAAAAGGACGAATACGCAAGGAACCTGCCTTACGGGGAACAGCGCCACCTTGAAATAGCGCGTGCACTTGCCACCGACCCGATACTGCTTTTGCTCGATGAGCCCGCGGCAGGCATGAACCCGGCGGAAACCTCGCAGTTGACGGAATTGATCTGCTGGATACGGGAGAAATTCAACCTCACGATTTTGCTGATAGAACATGACATGTCGTTGGTAATGAAAATATGTGAGAGGATCTATGTGCTTGATTACGGTATGGCCATAGCCGAAGGGACGCCGGATGAAATCAGGTCGGACAGGCGCGTTATAGAGGCTTACCTGGGGGAGGCTGCAAATGATGCTTGAAATTCGCGATTTGGAAGTTCACTTCGGCGTTATACGGGCTCTCAAGGGGATTTCCCTCGAAGTCAGAGATGGCGAGATCGTGACACTGTTAGGGGCAAACGGGGCAGGCAAGACGACCACGCTGCGTACGGCGTCCGGGCTGAAAAAGCCTACATCCGGCTCTGTTTTGTTTGAAGGCAGGGACATTACCGGTACGACTGCCATAGAGAGAGTCCATATGGGCATATCGCATGTGCCCGAAGGACGGCGGGTCTTTTCAACCATGACGGTGCTGGAGAACCTTGAGCTGGGAGCATATCACCGAAAGGACAGGAACGGGATCAGCAGGGATCTCAGGAAAGTTTACGAATTGTTCCCGATCCTTTACGATAGAAGGAAACAGGCGGCCGGTACTTTATCAGGCGGGGAACAGCAGATGCTTGCGATAGGCCGCGCACTGATGAGCAGGCCCAGGCTGCTTTTGCTTGACGAGCCGTCGATGGGCCTGGCACCGATCCTCGTACAGGAGATTTTCAGCATCATCACGGACATAAACAGGGAAGGGACGACGATCCTTCTTGTGGAGCAAAACGCCAGCATGGCTTTGCAGATAGCCAACCGTGCCTATGTAATGGAGACGGG
>DGEQ01000120.1:12111-13171 GCA_002386045.1 Hungateiclostridiaceae bacterium UBA3922
CATGAGATCATGGCGAAGCACGGGGTCAAGCGTCTTCCTGTCGTAAAGAACGGCAAGCTGGTCGGTGTCGTTTCAAACACCGACATATTGCGCGCTTCACCGTCAAAGGCAACAACGTTCAGCATGGGTGAGATAGCGTACCTCCTGTACAAGACCAAGGTCAGCAAGGTAATGACCAAAAATCCCCTGACAATATCGTCGGGTGCACTGCTGGAAGAGGCGGCAACACTGATGCGGGACAATAACATAGGATTCCTTCCGGTCGTGGACGACGGCAAACTGGTAGGGATCATTACCGAAAGCGACATATTCGATTCATTCATAGAGCTGCTCGGGTTCCGTGAGCCGGGCACGAGGCTTACCATTGAAGTGGAAGACGCTCCCGGCATATTGTCGAACCTGACAGGTATTTTCAGCAAGTTTGGAGCGAACATCACGCATGTAGCCGTATACCGCGGAGCAGGCGGGAAAAGCGCAGTCGTTGTGGGGACCAGGTCTCTGGACACTTCGGCAATCGAAAAGTCGATCGAAGAGCAGGGTTTCAAAATCCTTTACAAGCTCCAGAACAAGTAATTTATTCGTCTGTCCGGATGTTCGGCAACTTCAGGTGGAGACAGATTAACCAGCTTTGCTGCACTGCTATGCACAAAAACTGAAAAAGAGAGATCACTTTCAGTGATCTCTCTTTTCTTTGGTGCGGGAAACAGGACTTGAACCTGCACACTCGTTGCGAGCTCTAGTACCTGAAACTAGCGCGTCTGCCAATTCCGCCATTCCCGCGTGTCTCAAAATGCAATATTTATTCTACTAGAAATGTAGTATAATTGCAAGTGGTAATTTGTAAAATTTATATTGCTTTTATTATCATGGAGGTATACCGGGTTGAATGAGAAACTTGAACAGTTCAAAAGGGACATCGTAAATAAGCGGGTGGCAGTCCTCGGCATAGGAATCAGCAATACGCCGCTGATAAAGTACCTGGGGAAGCTCGGCGTCAGTGTCACCGCGTTCGACCAGGCAGGGAAGGAAGAACTGCAGCCGGCTCTCAAGTCGCTGGAAG
>DGEQ01000120.1:13419-14678 GCA_002386045.1 Hungateiclostridiaceae bacterium UBA3922
AGGGAAGCAGAGGCCGGTGCGGAGATAACTTCGGAAATGGAAGTGTTCTGCAGGCTGTGCCCCGCAAGGATATTCGGAGTTACCGGCAGCGACGGCAAGACCACCACGACGACGCTGATAAGCAAAATACTTGAGCATCACGGGTATAAATGCTGGCTCGGCGGCAACATAGGAACGCCGCTGCTGGACAGGATAGACGAGATAGACGGGTCCGACATGGTGGTCCTGGAACTGAGCAGCTTCCAGCTGCACACGATGCATAACAGGATAAATACGGCCGTCGTTACGAACGTTTCGCCGAACCACCTGGATGTCCACAAATCGATGCAGGAATATATAGATGCCAAAAAGAACATTTTCCTCTACCAGGATGTCAATGACACGCTGGTCCTGAACTATGACAACGTCATTACCCGCGGATTTGCCCCGGAAGCGCCGGGCAAGGTCATCATGTTCAGCCGTACTGCCGATCTTGACGAAGGCGTCGTGCTTTCCGGCGGGAAGATAGTCCTAAGGCGCAGCGGCAGGGAAATGGAGATCGCAGATGTAAGTGACATCAGGATCCCGGGTGTCCACAACGTTGAAAATTACATGGCCGCTGCCGCTGCAACGGCGGATTTTGCCGGACCTTCGGATGTCAGGGCGATAGCCGTGTCATTCGGAGGCGTCGAACACCGCAACGAGCATGTAAGGACCGTCAACGGCGTGAGCTTCTACAACGATTCCATCGGTTCAAGCCCTTCCCGGACCATGGCCACTATCAGATCATTCGGCGACAGGGTCATACTCATCGCCGGGGGATACGACAAGCACCTCTCATACGATGAAATGGGCGAAGTCCTCGCGGAAAGGGTAAAGTGCCTCGTACTGTTCGGGCAGACATCCGACAAGATAGAAGCGGCGCTGAAATACGGCGTGAAAAAGTCCGGCAGGGGCACAGGCATACCGGTCTACCGGTGCACATCGATGGAAGAAGCAGTACGCACGGCGTATGAAAATGCGGTACCCGGTGATGTGGTGCTGCTCTCGCCGGCAAGCGCGAGTTTTGACCATTACAGGAACTTCGAAGAGAGAGGGAACCACTTCAAAAAGATTGTCCTGGAACTGTAAAGCACTGTGGCCGGCATGACGGCCAGCCGGACAATAACGCACGAAATGCCGGATGACACCCGCTGACCGGCGCGCCAGGCGACATGACTCGACAAAAAAACCTCCCGGGACCGGGAGGTTTTTTTATTGGTGGAGGGAGATGGATTCGA
>DGEQ01000120.1:14884-41705 GCA_002386045.1 Hungateiclostridiaceae bacterium UBA3922
CTTTGGCCACTTGGGTATCCCTCCGTATAAAACTGGTGGGCCTTCAGGGACTCGAACCCCGGACCAACCGGTTATGAGCCGGTTGCTCTGACCAACTGAGCTAAAGGCCCGTAAAGTCACAAGGACAAGTATAAAGCATAAGAAACGGCAAGTCAAGTAAAGATTTATCCAAATCTCAAAGGATATTCGCATTATCGTGTCGAATACCAACTTCAGGCTCCGATCATGCAATTATCATAAAATGTTCTGCGAGGTGCTGTACAGATGAGGGTATCTTTCCTTGGCGCAGCAAAAACGGTGACGGGTTCGTGTTTCCACATAGAAACCGATAACTGCAGTTTCCTTGTGGACTGCGGCATGTTCCAGGGAAGCAATGCAGATGAGGCGCGCAACCATGATCCGTTCCCGTTCAACCCGGCCGGCCTGGATTTCGTAATACTGACGCATGCGCACGTGGACCATTCCGGCCGACTGCCAAAACTGTATGTCGACGGTTTCCAGGGACCGGTATATGCAACTAAGGCGACAGCCGAATTATGTGCGATCATGCTGCCGGACAGCGGACACATCCAGGAATTCGAAAACGAATGGGTGAACCGCAAACGCGCCAGGGCCGGACTTCCGCCTGTCAAACCCCTCTATACCGTACAGGATGCAGTGGATTGCATCAGGTTGTTCAGGAGTGTCCGTTATTACGAAGAAATAAGGATAAATGACAGGGTAAGGGTGAAATTCAATGATGCTGGCCATCTCCTCGGTTCTTCCATAGTCGAGATTTGGGTAAGGGAAAACGGCCGCGAGATAAAGCTCGTTTTTTCCGGGGACCTGGGGAACAGGGACATGCCCATACTGAGGGATCCGGACACGATCGAAAGCGCCGACTATGTTTTCATCGAGTCCACTTATGGGAACAGGGACCATATAAGAACGGAAAACAAGATCGACAAGTTCATTGAGATAATAAGGTCAACGAAAGAAAAGAGCGGAAACGTGATCATCCCGTCCTTTGCAGTCGGCAGGACGCAGGAGGTCATATATGAACTGTTCAAACAGCATGAGAAGAACGACAGGGAACTGAAAGAACTGCTGAAGATACCGGTGTATGTGGACAGCCCGCTGGCGGTTTCGGCCACGGAAGTATTCAGGAATAACCTGGACTGCTTTGACGAGGAAGCCAGGGAGTACATAAAAAACGGCGACAATCCGCTGGATTTCCCGAGCCTTCGCTTCACCCGGAGCGCTGAAGAGTCGAAGGCACTGAATGAAAGCACCGAGAGCATGATCATAATCTCGGCCAGCGGGATGTGCGAAGCAGGAAGGATCAAGCACCACCTGAAGCACAACCTCTGGAGGAAGGAGTCTTCGATCGTTTTCGTCGGCTACCAGGCCGCAGGCACACTCGGGAGAAGGATCCTGGACGGGGCCAAAAAGGTCAGGATATTCGGTGAAGAAATAAACGTGGATGCCAGGGTCGAGATGCTGGAAGGACTTTCGGGACATGCCGACCGGACCGGCCTGATGCACTGGCTGAAATCCTTCAGGAAAAAGCCGAGGCATATCTTCGTGGTACATGGCGAAGATGAAGCTATGAAAGAATTCGGGGACATGATATTCAGGGAGCTTAAGATCGTGCCGATCATCCCCGAATACGGCGAATCCTTCATGGTCACGGCTGAAGGCGTCGCACCTGCAGACAGGAAAGCGGAACGCGCAGAGAAGAGGGAAAGGTACGGGTTCAAGCGGCTTGAGATAGTACACATGCTCGACAAACTCAAGGATGAACTTGAAGAGGCATCCGCTATCATTCGTGACGACCTGAGGACCGAAAAGGACGACATCGAGCTCGATAAGCTGCTCGAAAAGCTGCTCGCATTTGAGAAGTATATACTTGAGATCATCAAGTGAACAAAAAACACCTTTCATTTTTCGCATATTTGTAGTATTATAATACTGATTTATTGAAGAACGGCAGTTACGGCAGGTAATACTGCGTCAAAAAGCCAGCACGGAAGGATGGTAGGTATGCTTAAGTTTGTCTTTTTAGTTCTTTTCATTGCTGTCATGGTCCTGGTCGGGATCATCAGCAGGAAAAAAGTCCAGAACGTACAGGATTTCTTTCTTGGCGGCAGGAAAATGGGACCGTGGCTTTCGGCATTCGCCTACGGGACCACATATTTTTCGGCCGTCATTTTCATTGGCTACGCGGGCAAGATAGGCTGGAGCTTCGGCGTATCAGCGACATTCATAGGCATCGGGAATGCACTGCTGGGAAGCCTGCTTGCATGGCTCGTGCTGGCCAGGAGGACAAGAAGGATGACGCATGAACTCGGTGCGTCGACGATGCCCGAGTTCTTTGAAAAGCGATATGACAGCAAGGCGATGAAAATAGTGACGGCGCTGATAATATTCGTATTCCTCGTGCCGTATTCGGCTTCGGTATACCAGGGGCTCGCATACCTGTTCGAGACCACCTTCGATGTTCCGTTCATATACTGCATGGCAGCCATGGCATTGCTTACCGGTGTATACCTGATGCTTGGCGGTTATGTGGCAACAGCACTGAATGATTTCATACAGGGCATAATAATGCTCGCAGGTGTGGCCTTCATGGTATTTTATATCCTTTCGAGCCCCGAAGTCGGAGGCCTGTCCGGAGGATTGCAGAAACTTTCACAGATACCGGGCGACGGGCCCGGCCTGGTGAGCCTGTTCAGCGCCCAGCCGCTGAACCTGCTCGGGCTCATCGTCCTGACCAGCCTCGGCACATGGGGACTTCCCCAGATGGTGCACAAGTTCTACGCGATCAAGGATGATGCGGCTGTCAAAAGAGGGACCGTCATTTCTACGGTATTCGCATTGATCATTGCAGGCAGCGCTTATTTCGTCGGCGCATTCGGAAGGCTCTTCCTCGACAACACGATGCCGGTAGGCGCCAACGGGAAGCCAAATGCCGACATGGTAATGCCCATGGTGCTTGAAAAAGCGTTGCCTGATGCGCTTATAGGGATCATAGTCATACTGGTGCTTTCAGCATCGATGTCGACCCTTTCATCACTGGTGCTCGTATCAAGCTCCGCGATTTCGCTGGACCTGGTAAAGGGGACCCTTTTCCCGAACATGAAGAAGGAGAACGTGATGCTCCTTATGAGAGTGTTGTGCGGGCTGTTCGTCATATGCTCGTTCATGGTGGCGGTGACGCCCAACTCCATCCTGGCACTGATGTCCTTCTCATGGGGCACCGTGGCCGGAGCATTCCTTGCCCCGTTCCTGTACGGACTGTACTGGAAGGGTACGACGAAAGCCGGGGCGTGGGCAGGCTTTATCGGCGGTTTTGCCGTGTCGCTGGGCGGAGCGATCATATATAAAATGGATCCGGCCGTTGCCCCGAATATCGGTGCGGTGGCAATGGTCGTTTCGCTGGTGATCGTTCCCGTAGTCAGCCTGGTGACTGCAAAGATGCCCCGGAAACAGTTGGACGAAATATTTGACAAAGTTGAAGCCGGAACGCTTGAAATGGAGGCATGATCGCCTGTACCGGCAGGATGTGAGTGCTCAGAACAGGAACCGGGAAAACCGGAATGAAAAAGGCAGCCGTTAGCCGCGCTGCCTGTCCGGAACGGCACGATCGATATCACGGGACATCCCTTGAACGGGCTTGTCCCTTTTTGCTAAGGGTTTACAAAAAACATGCAAAAGATTAAAATAAAACGAGGCGAAGCCGAATGCCTGTTTTCCCGGATCCGGCGAACAGATCCGGATATATGGAAAGGTATTTAGAAATAACAGATACAAATATAGAAATGGATGATAAGCATGAAGGAATTGCTGTTGGGAAATGAAGCAGTCGCAAGGGGGGCTTATGAGGCAGGCGTAAGGGTAGCCACCGCATATCCCGGGACCCCAAGCACGGAGATAACGGAAAACATCGCAAAGTATGACGAAATCTACAGTGAATGGTCACCGAATGAAAAGGTGGCGCTGGAGGTAGCGATAGGCGCGTCGCTGGCAGGTGCAAGATCGATATGTTCCATGAAGCATGTTGGTCTCAACGTTGCGGCTGATCCGCTCTTTACGGTTTCCTATACGGGCGTGAACGGCGGGCTGGTCATAATGGTCGCTGACGACCCGGGTATGCACAGTTCCCAGAATGAGCAGGATTCAAGGTTCTACGCGCGTGCGTCACTGGTGCCGATGCTGGAACCGTCGGACAGCCGGGAATGTAAGGATTATGTAAAGACGGCTTTTGAAATCAGCGAAAAATTCGACTGCCCTGTGATAGTAAGGCTTACCACACGTGTTGCCCATTCGCGGAGCCTTGTGGAGATCGGGGAAAGGAAAGGAATCGAACTCAGGCCGTATGTAAAGGATCCGTCAAAGTATGTCATGATGCCGGCAATGGCCAGGGGGCGCCACCTTGCGGTCGAAAAAAGGATGGCTGGACTGAGGAGTTACGCTGAAACTACGCCGCTCAACAGGATCGAATGGGGTGACAGGAAAATCGGCGTCATAACTTCGGGCATCTCGTACCAATATGCCCGTGAAGCCCTCGGTGACGTTTCATACCTGAAGCTTGGGATGGTATATCCGCTGCCGGAAGGCCTTATCAGGGAATTCGCCTCAAAAGTGGATAAATTGTATGTTATAGAGGAACTTGAGCCGTTTTTCGAAGAACAGGTGAAGGCTATGGGGATCGAGGTGACAGGCAAGAACCTGCTGCCGGTCACAGGGGAATACTCGGCGACGCTGCTTCGGGAAAGACTGTGCGGCACCAAACCTGAAAAGGTGTTCGATATCGATTCCCAGGCGCCTGCACGGCCTCCCGTGATGTGTCCGGGATGTCCCCACAGGGGTACGTTCCACGTGCTCAAAAAGCTTAAGCTGACGGTGACAGGTGACATAGGATGCTACACGCTGGCAGCGCTTCCGCCTGCACAGTCCATGGATACCTGCGTATGCATGGGGGCAAGCGTCGGCATGGCACACGGGATGGAAAAAGCACGCGGCAGGGAGTTCGGCAGGAAGACGGTGGCGGTGCTTGGTGATTCCACGTTCATCCACTCGGGCATCACCGGGCTGATAGACGTGGTTTACAACAAGGGCTGTTCCACCGTGATAATCCTGGATAACTCGATCACGGGTATGACGGGACACCAGCATAATCCCACCACTGGCTTCACCATCAAGGGCGAACCGACGAAACAGGTCGACCTTGAACTGCTGGCAAAGGCAGTTGGGATAGAAAGGGTGAGGATAGCCGATCCCTTCGACCTGAAGAATTTTGAAAAAGTAGTCAGGGAAGAGGTCGAGGCTGACGAGCCATCCGTAATAATCGCCCAGAGGCCGTGCGCGCTGCTGAAGCAGGTACGTTATGAAGGACCGCAGAAAATCAACGAAAACTGCCGTATGTGCAGAAGCTGCATGAGGATAGGCTGTCCGGCCATAGTAGACAAGGGTGATTCAATAGAGATCAACATCGCACTTTGCGTCGGGTGCAGGCTCTGCAGCAATGTCTGTGCTTTCAATGCGATAGAAAAGGCCGGTGATCAGAATGGATAATCTGAATATCATGATAGTGGGAGTCGGAGGGCAGGGAACCCTTCTCGCAAGCAGGCTGCTCGGGAAAGTGGCCCAGAAACAGGGATATGACGTTAAGGTCTCAGAAGTCCACGGTATGTCGCAGAGGGGCGGAAGTGTCGTAACTTATGTCAAAATGGGCAAAAAGGTATATTCGCCCATTATAGAAAAAGGCGAGGCGGACTTCCTGCTGGCCTTCGAAAAACTTGAAGCGCTGCGCTGGATAGATTATCTCAAAAGGGAAGGGACGCTGATACTGAACGAACAGGAAATCGATCCGATGCCTGTCATCACGGGAAGCACCAGGTACCCGGGAAGCATAACTGAAAAGCTAGAGGCTGCAGGCGTACGCATCCGTTCGATCGATGCTCTCAGAACCGCCATGGAATGCGGAAACATAAAAGCGGTAAACATGGTACTTATCGGCCTTCTGGCAGGGACATCGTCCATCGGGGAGGAAATCTGGATCAGGTCCCTGGAAGAGGTGGTGCCGCAGAAATTCCTTGACGTCAACATCAGGGCTTTCAACGCGGGGTACGGGGTGCGGTGACACTCCCCGGTATCGGGTATCCCTTTATGGTTGAGGAATGTCAACTTTGCTTCAGATTTTCAGCCTGTTGCTTTTGCGTGGGGCGGGCGGTGCCCGTAAACCCTGAAAGCTATTCTCACGGGAGGATAAAGGGCATAAATAAATATCAGAGGAGGGTTCTTTTATGCTGTACTGGAACCAGTCGCGCGAATGCATGCCCAGAGAGGAGATGCAAAAGCTTCAGAACGAGCGGCTGATCAAAACCGTCAAAAGGGTGTACCACAACGTTCCCTTTTACAGGGCGAGGATGCAGGAGAAAGGTATAGAACCCGGGGACATAAAGGGTATCGAAGACCTCCCGAAGCTTCCGTTTACTTACAAGCAGGACCTCAGGGATAATTATCCTTTTGGTACGTTCTCAGTGCCAATGTCCGAAATCGTGAGGATACACGCTTCTTCAGGAACGACCGGTAAAAAGACGGTAGTCGGATATACCAGGAGCGATATCGAGAGATGGTCGGAAGTCATGGCAAGGACCCTTGTCAGTGCCGGGGCTACAAAAGAATCGGTGATACAGGTGGCATACGGCTATGGTCTTTTCACCGGCGGGCTTGGTGCCCATTACGGAGCCGAGAGGATCGGGGCGTCCGTGATACCGATCTCGGGAGGGAATACCAGGCTCCAGGTCGAGATAATGAAGGATTTCGGCACCACGATACTTGCATGTACGCCTTCATATGCGTTGTACATGGCGGAAGAGATCGAAGAGGCAGGCATAAAGCTGAGCGAACTGAAGCTGAAAGCCGGTGTGTTCGGAGCAGAGCCATGGTCTGAGGCAATGAGGAATGAAATAGAAAGAAGGCTGGGAATACTTGCAATAGATATTTACGGGCTCAGCGAAGTCATAGGCCCAGGCGTTGCATCCGAGTGTCCCTGCAAGTGCGGTCTCCATATACAGGAAGACCATTTCATACCCGAGATCATCGACCCTGAAACAGAAGAAGTGCTTCCTCCCGGATCGACGGGCGAACTGGTCTTCACCACAATCACGAAAGAAGGCATGCCGCTGATACGCTACCGGACAAGAGACTTGTCCTCGCTGGATTATGAGAAATGTGACTGCGGAAGGACCCTCGTCAGGATGAGCAAGGTAACAGGACGTACTGACGACATGCTGATAATACGTGGCGTGAATGTATTCCCGAGCCAAATAGAAAGCGTACTGCTCGAGATGGGAGAAACCGCGCCGCATTACCAGATCGTCGTGGACAGGGTGTCAAACCTCGACGTGATGGAAGTTTGGGTGGAAATGACACAGTCTATGTTCTCTGACGAGGTGAAGAGGATAGAGGACCTCGAGAAGACGATCAGGAAGCGTATAGAGGAAACGCTGGGGATAAACGTGCAGGTCAGGCTCGTCGAACCGAAGTCCATAGAGCGCAGCCTGGGCAAAGCCAAAAGAGTGATCGACAAACGCAGGATATGACAAAGCATGACAGGCATGAAAAGCATGCGGCAAACCTGCTGCAGCATATATCCAGACCGGTGGAATCTCATATGTACGGGAGGTAATATCCATGTTCGTGAAGCAAATCTCGATATTCCTTGAAAACAAATCCGGACGGCTTGCTGAAGTCACATCGATACTTGGCGACAGCGGGATAGACATCAGTGCTTTGTCATTGGCGGACACCACGAATTTCGGCATACTCAGGCTCATTGTCAACGACCCGGACAAGGCTGAGGAAGTGTTGCGTGAAAACGGCTTTACAACGAGCGTGACGTCTGTTACGGCAATAGGTGTGAAAGACGAACCCGGCGGGCTGGCCGCTGCACTCGGGATACTAAAGGACGCAGGCATCGAAATCGAGTACATGTATGCTTTCGTCAGCAAGAAAGAGGATGAAGCCCTCGTGATACTGAAAACGGGAAACCCGGGCAAAACGGCCGAAATCCTCAGTTCCGGCGGGATCAGCGTACTGTCGGCGGAAGAAGTATATGACCTGTGATGGATCAGAAAAAGCCGTTCAGAAATGAACGGCTTTTTAGGTCCGGTAAAACATGTGCCGGGCGGCCCGGACGACGGGCAAACCGTGCAGGGAAATGCACCGGTGCCGCATCCTGCAGGGGATGTATTCACATCCTGCCAAGGATGTATTTCAGCACGAAATACTTCAGGCTGCCCATGGAAGCTCTTATCTCGTTCAGGATCCCGGCGTTGAACTCGGTGAAAAGCTTCTTTTCGTTTTCAGTGGCATCATACGTACTGTACCTGATCCTGACGAAAACATCGGTTATATCCCTGAACCGTACGGGGCTGAAGTAAAGTAGCCTGTCTATCCTGACAGAATACTGGTACGGCGTCTCCGCCGGCTGGATACCGAAACCGGCGAGCTTAAGCAGTCCGATGTAATAGTTGTAATGCCTGAGTATCGATGTCCTGGCCGGCAGGGAAGCCAGCACGAACAGCCTGAATTTGCTGCGGACCGCGTTGAAAGCCAGCAAAAGCAGGAACGATGCTCCAATGACAAGAAGTACGATGATAACGACTGAGCCTGTTTCAGGCCCGGGCTCTTCCACGATCCTGCCGGGACTGGTGTAACCGCTGTTGTCACGCCTGTAGTATCTCTCCATCATTTCCATGTAATAATTGTATGACGGGTCGTAATTCGGGCTCACGTTGACATTCTTCTGGATGTCCGCAGTATAGAATGTGGACCGGAACGGAGGAGTCGGTTCAAAGGGAAGCCATCCGAAACCCTCGAAATAGATCTCGGTCCATGCATGGGCCTGCAAGTTGGTGACCATGTATGCGTCATTCCTCTCCTTCACGGGCGACGGAGGAAGCATATAACCTTCGACGTACCTGGCCGGAAGACCGGCACACCTGGCAAGAATGGTCATCGCGGATGCGAAGTAGGAGCAGTATCCTTCCTGCAGGTCAAAAAGGAAATAGTCGACGAAATCCCTGTTCCTGGGTGTTGAGCGCACATCCAGGTTATATGCGAAATTCTCGGCGAGATATTTCTCAATAGCCCTTGCTTTGTCATAGTCATTGTCCGCAGATACAACCAGCGATGCGGCAAGGTCCCTGATCCGCTGCGGCAGGTCCTCCGGGAGCTGCAGGTATTTTTCATGGACGGCATCGCTGTGTTCCTTGAGGTCGGCGATATTACTGCGCATGCGAAGCAGTTCGTTCCTGTCGAAACCGTAGAGGATCGAGCCCGGCGTTTTGGTCCTGACTTCAGTGATATCGGTCGATTCGGACCTGGGGATGTCCGGCAGTTCCGATCCGTGGATTTCAAGATGGTCGGACGGTATCCTGATCGTCCCGGGGGGTGTGAGACGTGTGGAGCGCAGTATCGAATCGATCTCATCAAGATACCCGGAGTACAGGCCTTTCCGGCTTTTACTCAATGTTTCGCGGAACAGCTCGGAAGCAGTGGCCGGTACGTATGCGGTCATTTTGTAACGGAAATCTTTCGTGAGCCTGTTCTTTGAAGAGATATCTCCCGTATCGCTGATATATGCGGTGATATCGGCAGTTTCAGGCTCAAAGGATATGATCTTTGGAGGAACGAACAGCGACTTTGTTTTCAGGTTGAGAAATGTAACGGTTATGGAGCTCCCGTCCAGCAACCCGTCCGGGAGTTCATCGCTGCCTGTGAGCAACTTAAGGCCTTCTATCATTTCGTCGGTATCGCTGTAGAGCCTGCCGGGGTCCTCATCGAGCGGAGACAGGCCGTCAACGCTGTTGATCCACCTGTTCCCGGTATATACGTCCCTGGTGGCGCCCCTCAGGTAGATACGCCTGTTCGAGGTTACATAAAGCACATTCGTCCTGTCGAGCCTTACCCTGCCGCCAAGGAAGTTGTCCCTGTCACCGAAGCCCGACGACGCAGAGAGGGAGAAATAGTCGAATGTTTCGTAATCGAACCTGTTCCTGAGATAGCTGTAAGCCCGCGCGATTTTCTGGTCCAGCCATTTCCACTGGATAGGATATTCGCTTGCATCGAATGAGGATGCCAGCAGGACCAGCACGATGCTTACCGGCAGGCTCCAGAGCAGCATTACGGAAGGTTTTGCATATTCGTTTTCGATCCTGGAGCTTTTTATGATGTAAACATGCTTGAGATATGACATCAGTGCCGCGACAAGGAACAGGTAAAACGGGACGAGAGTGACGAACAGGCGGTATGTTGCCTGGACCGCAAAAACACCGGCGCCGGCAGCCAGGATGACAAAGAACATGAATTTCCTGATAACGAAAATATATGAGAGGATGCAGACCAGAAGGCACAAGGCTGCTACTGAAATGAACCCGTAAGCAGGGTCCGGCACATCTGCATACATTATGAAATCATAGAGCCAGTAGTAATATCCTTTGAAAAACTCAAGCACTTCGTCCGACTTTCCTGCGGCCAGCACATAAACAACAGAAAAAACCACGGCAACGCCGGCCAGTACAGCGGTGACGACGGATGAGATCCTGCTGTGGAACGCAACGAGGAGGACCGCAGTTACGGCAAGTATGATAAGCAGTGTCGACACCGGAGGGTAATCAAAGCCCATGGCGGACGTGAGCGCATATGTTATGCTGAACGAGATGAGTATCGATAAAAATATATCCGGAAGTTTCGCAATGATACTTTTCAGCAAGATGTCATCCCTCCCGCCCTAGCTTTCGAGGACAGCCCTGGTGTCGTCGTCAAGGCCTATCCTGTAACTTTTGATACCGATCTCAGGAAGCGATGTCAGTATATTCTCGATTTCCTGGTCCCTGGTACCCGTTATTTTTTCAGGGGATATATATACGAGGCTCACATTGTATCCGGAGTCCAGGGTCTTGCACAACTGGTTGTAGAGGCCGTAGCCCAGGTTCGAGGTGAACACGACGATGTTTGAATTCTTCGGGGCGGTTTCCGTGTATATCTCGAGCAGATCTTCGACTGCAACGTCATCGCTGAACCTTACCCTGGCGAGTGTTTCATATATTTCATTGAACATGAGGTGGTTTTTTGCCTGGATGCTGTGGAGCGATTCGCTGAAAAATACCAGTTCAACAGGTATCCACTTGTTAAGGCAGTAGTATAGGACCGCAACGACTGCCTCTATCAGCTTGTCTTCGAGCATGATGTTTTCACCCGGAGAGTAATGGTTCTTTCTGAGGTCGAGCAGGAGGAGCGTGTTGGTCTCGGACGTGCTCTGGAACTTCCTGACCATCAGTTCCTGGGTCCGGGCAGTCAGTTTCCAGTGGATCCTTTTCATCGAGTCTCCGTACTGGTACTTCCTGATCTCACTTATCGTGGTCATGTCTTCGTCCCTGGTGTTGAGCATCGAGTGGACTTCCGACATGAAATCGGTCCTGAGGTGGAACTTCTCCAGGTAGACGATCTTCGGATAAACGGTGACATACTTGGGCTCGCCCACATTGTACCTGAGTTTTATGAGCCCGAAAAAATCCTCTATTTCAACGGAATCGATCCCTATCTCATAATTGCCCCTGTAGTTGCACTGCAGTTCGAACGCATAGTTCCTTCCTGAAAACGGGGGAAGCGAGAAATTACGGATCTGGTACTGGTTCTCGAATATCGTGTCTGACCCGTAGAGCGATACCTTAAGGTAGGGATACAGCAGGAAATCCTCGTTATTTATACTGAAAAGGAAGCTGACCCTGTCGCCCTTGGTAACGAACCTCTTGTCCAGGTCCTGCCCCAGCTTGAACCTCATATAGATGATCAGAGTGTACAAAACAGAAAAGGCCGGCAGCAGCAACATCGTGTAAAGGAACATATAGGGGATCCTGCCGCCGTTGAAATATGCAAAGACAAGGGCGGCTGCGAACAGGCATATGTAGAGGATCCTGGTCCGCTTCATATCAGCTCACCACCGGGACGCCTGTTACTGAGACGATGTTGTTCAGTATTTCCACCGGGTTTATCTTCTTCAGCCTCGCTTCCTGCTTCAGCATGATCCTGTGGGACAATACCGGGACGACCATTTTTCTTATATCGTCAGGGATCACGAAATCACGTCCGTTATACAGGGCCCATGCCTGCGAAGCACGGAACAGCGCCAGCGATCCCCTGGGACTCGAGCCAAGTGTAACATCGGGGTGCTTCCTGGTCTGGCTGACTATTTCCACTATGTAATCGCTGAGACTCTTGTCTACATGCACTTTTTTGACTTCTTCCTGCAAAGCCATGATGTCGCTGCTCTCTGCCACCGGCATGAGCCTGTCCAACGGGTTCGAATGCTGGAACCTGTTAAGTATGTAGCTTTCCTCCGCGTTTGTCGGGTATCCTATGGATATTTTCATGAAAAAACGGTCGATCTGTGCTTCGGGCAACGGGTAGGTGCCTATGTACTCCACCGGGTTCTGTGTAGCCAGCACCATGAACGGTTCAGGCACTTTATAGGTGACGCCGTCGACAGTCACCTGTCTTTCCTCCATGACCTCGAGAAGGCTTGCCTGCGTCTTGGGAGAGGTCCTGTTGATCTCGTCCGCAAGGATGATCTGGCTCATTATCGAACCGGGCCTGTATTCAAAATCGCCTGTCTTCTGGTTGTAGACTGAAAAGCCGGTGATGTCGGATGGAAGTATGTCCGGCGTGAACTGGATCCTTCGGAACGATGCGTTGATGGATTTTGCCAGGGCTGAAACAAGGCTTGTTTTGCCGACGCCGGGGACATCCTCGATAAGGACATGGCCGTTGCAGATCAGGGAAATCACTGCAAGTTCCACGGCAGAACGCTTTCCGACGATGACATTCTCGACATTCTCGATGATGCTCCTGAGGATTCTGACAGAATCGTTCATAACAACCATCCTTCTGTATATTAGATTATATTTTAATGATAGTATGGCGGACATTTTTGATGAAGTGGTTTTTTTCAGGAGAATTGTGGTGTTTTTTTCAACTTGAATATATAATAAAAACGTATGCCAACGAATGCCGTGAACAGGAGATGGATCATAAATGAAAGCAGAGATCCTCGCAGTCGGCACCGAACTGCTCATGGGACAGATCGCAAATACGAACGCACAGTACATATCGTCACGGCTTCCTGATGCAGGTATCGGAGTGTATTTCCACGACGTAGTCGGGGACAACCCTGAAAGGCTCAGGCAGAGCTTCAGCCTGGCATTGTCAAGGTCCGACGTCATCATACTGACCGGCGGCCTGGGGCCGACACAGGATGATATAACCAAGGAGACAGTATCGGAAGTCCTTGGGCGAAAACTCGTACTTGACCGGGAGAGCGTCGAACAACTGGAGGAGTTTTTCAGGAAACGAAACAGGAAAATGACCCGGAACAACCTGAAGCAGGCCTATTTCCCGGAGGGATGCAGGATCATAAGGAACAGGAACGGCACTGCTCCGGGTTGCATCATCGAGGAAGAAGGGAGGACGATAGTGCTGTTGCCGGGGCCTCCCTCCGAACTGAAGCCGATGTTCGAGGAAACGGTGATGCCGTACCTGGCATCCAAAGCCGATCACAGGCTTGAGTCCGTTTACGTCAGGATTTTCGGCATCGGTGAAGCCGAAGTCGAAACTGCTCTCATGGATCTCATAGATGGCCAGACCAACCCGACCATAGCGTCATACGCAAAAGACGGAGAGGTGATGCTACGGATCACTGCAAGGTATCAGAAAGACGGCACAGGGACCGGCCTGATCGGACCCATGGTGGACGAGATCAGGAAAAGGCTGGGTGATGCTGTTTTCAGCACAGACAACAGCAGCCTTGCAGAAGTGGCGGCAAAACTGCTGATGGAAAAGAAAATGACGATCTCGCTGGCCGAGTCCTGCACGGGCGGCCTCCTGGCCGCAAAGCTTACAGATATACCCGGCATTTCCGCGGTTTTCGACCGTTCGGCAGTGACATACAGCAACCGGGCCAAGGTGGAAGAACTCGGCGTGAGGCAGGAAACGCTGGAGAAGTACGGGGCTGTCAGTGAGCAGACCGCATCAGAGATGGCGATCGGAATAAGGAATGTGTCCGGAACGGACCTTGGCGTATCAGTCACCGGTATCGCGGGACCGGGAGGAGGAACAGATGAAAAGCCGGTCGGCCTTGTTTTCACTGCTCTTGCCCATAAAGACGGGGTGATCGTGAAAAGGCTCGACCTCACCGGAGACCGGGCAAGAATCAGGAACCTGACCTGTCTGCACGTCTTCGACATGGTAAGGAGGCACCTTCTCAGTATCGGAAAATGACGATCATGAACTCCGGAGGATCGGGATTGGAGCGTTACAGGGAAAACAGCATATCAACGGCAGCGATAGTTGTCATGGGATCGATAATCCTTGGCAGGTTCACTGGTTTCCTGCGCGAAACGGTGCTTTCCTGGAAGGTAGGCTTAAGCTGGGTACAGGATGCGTATGTTGCTGCGTTCACCGTGCCTGACCTCGTTTATGTGTTGCTTGTGGGAGGGACGATCTCGGCGGCGCTGGTGCCTTTTTTATCCGGAAAGGTCGAAAAAGGGGAGGAAAGAGACGGTTGGATCGCCGCCAGTACATTTATAAATGTCATTTCGCTGATCATAGCGGTGATCTGTGCATGCGGCATGATTTTTGCCGACAAGATAATACCTGTTGTCGCGCCGGGCTTCACCGACAGCAGCCCCCAGACCAGGGAACTTGCCGTTAAGCTGTCAAGGATACTGTTCCCGTCGGTTTTCTTCATTATGATGGCAGGGATATGCAACGGCGTGCTCAATTCATACAGGAAGTTCACGGCGGCGGCGCTCGGGCCGTCCATTTACAACCTGGGATGTACCCTGAGCATATACCTGTTTGCCGACACTGACCCGGAAAGCATGGCAAAAGCGGCCGGATTCGTTACACTGAGCGCTTTTGTATATTTTTTGATCCAACTGATATTTTCTTTCAGGAAATTCAGGTATTACAGACCCGTGCTGGATCTGGCCGGAGAGGGTTTCAGGAAACTTTTCGGACAGGCTGTCCCGTCGCTGCTGAATTCCACGACGGCGCAGCTGAACACGGTCATATCGACAGCATTTGTCAGCATGAGCGCCGTCGAGGGAAGCCTTGCCGCATTCAGGAATGCAAATACGCTCTGGCAGATGCCCCACGGGATCTTTGCAGTCGGCATCGGTATCGCGGTACTTCCGTCGCTTTCCGGTAAATTTGCGACAGGTGAATACGAGGAGTATAAAACGCTGCTGATGAAGGCGCTGACATCCGTCCTGTTCTTTGCGATACCTTCTGCGGCCGGGTTCCTGGTACTGCGGGAGCAGCTTGTAAGGGCAGTGTTCAAATGGGGAGGCAGGTTCACAGAGGAAAATGTCCCCTTTGTGGCAGAGATACTGGCATTCTTCTGCCTGGCGATGATCACTCATTCCACGGTGACGATAATGAACCGGGCCTTCTACGCGGCCCAGGACACAAGGACGCCGCTGGCGGCCGGCCTGGTATCGGTAATACTCAACCTTGCGCTCGGGTATGTATTTTACAGGCACACCGATCTTGGAGCGGCGGGAATGGCACTTTCATATTCGCTGATAAGCCTGGTTAACTCGTTCATATTGCTGGTGCTGAACGTAAAGAAACTGAAAGGTATAGATGCCGGCGAACTGGCGGCTTTCCTCCTCAGGGCTGTCATGTCAGCTGCGGTCATGAGTGCCGTGCTTTGGGGTATCCGGGAAATAGTGCCTTATCCTGGAGAAAAGGCATCACAACTGGTGTACCTCGTATTGGAGATCATCGCGGGATGCGCAGTTTATCTGGCGATGATGCTGCTTCTGAAGTCGCAGGAAGCGATATATTTGGTGAATAACATCAGGCGGAAATTGAAAATGTAAAAAAATGTTAGATTATTATTGACTATTCATAAGAAATATTATATAATCTTGGTCAGAACAAGTGTTCGTTCCATTCGAATCAAGGAGGTCTGCTCAGATGTTGGAAAGAAAAAAGGCATTGGAGATAGCGCTCGGCCAGATAGAAAAGCAGTTCGGCAAGGGTGCTGTCATGAGGCTGGGAGAAGAAGCCCATCTCAACATAGAAACGATACCTACAGGCGCGATAGGCCTCGATATAGCACTCGGAGTTGGGGGTGTCCCGAGAGGCAGGATCGTCGAGATATTCGGACCCGAGTCTTCGGGTAAAACTACCGTTGCACTGCACATAGTGGCCGAAGCGCAGAAGATGGGCGGAGATGCTGCGTTCATCGATGCGGAACACGCGCTCGACCCTGCTTACGCAAAAAATCTTGGAGTCGATATCGACAACCTTATCGTATCCCAGCCGGACACAGGAGAGCAGGCTCTCGAAATAGCCGAAGCACTTGTGAGGAGCGGAGCCATTGACGTGATCATAATAGATTCGGTCGCTGCCCTGGTCCCGAAAGCAGAGATAGACGGAGAGATGGGAGATGCTCATGTCGGACTCCAGGCAAGGCTCATGTCTCAGGCCCTCAGGAAGCTTGCCGGCGTAGTGAGCAAGTCGAAGACCACGGCGATATTCATCAACCAGCTCAGGGAAAAGGTCGGCATCATGTTTGGCAATCCCGAGACGACTCCGGGCGGACGGGCCCTGAAGTTCTATTCCTCGGTCCGGATGGATGTCAGGAGGATAGAGTCGATAAAGCAGGGCACCGATGTGATAGGGAGCAGGACCAGGGTCAAGATCGTAAAAAACAAGGTCGCGCCGCCTTTCAGGGAAGCTGAGTTCGACATCATGTACGGCACAGGCATATCGAAAGAGGGAAGCATCCTCGATGTGGGCGTCAGCATGGACATCATAAACAAGAGCGGGGCATGGTTTTCCTACAACGGCCAGAGGATAGGCCAGGGGAGGGAAAACGCCAAGCAGTTCCTCAGGGAAAACCCTGAAGTGGCGAAAGAGATAGAAATGAAGATAAGGGAAAACTGTCAGCAGGCTTTTGCAAGGAATACGGCCATGCGTACCGCGGAAACCGGTAGTGCCGAAGATAATGATAACGAGTGAGACTGGTTCACAGAATATCCGGGAGGTGGCCGTTATTGGAGATAACGTCGGTAGAAAGGAACAGGAAACACAGGGACAAGCTTTCGGTATACATAGACGGGAAATTCGCATTCAACATCTCCGAGGCGGACTATCTCTCGCTCAATCTCTATGAAAGATCCGAGATCGACGAGAAGACCATAGATTACATCAGGAACACTATCAATTTCCAGGAGGCCAAATCCAGGGCGATCAGGTACCTGACCCTCAGGATAAGGACTGAGAAAGAAGTCCGTGACAAGCTGAAGAGCGAAGGTTACGACCGCGAATGCATATCGCGGGTCATAGATGAACTGAAAGCCATGGGGTATATAAACAACCAGCTTTATGCGCAGAAATACGTATATGACAGGAGCAAGCTCAAGCCGATGTCGAAAAGGATGATGAAGCTTGAACTGCTGTCAAAAGGTATCCCGGAAGAGGTTGCCGACGAGGTGCTGGCCGACTGGAAAGCCGAAGATAAAGACGTGGCCAGGAGCCTTGTGAAAAGGAAGTTCGGCAAGTATGACCTCAGGGATGGAAAGATAGTCAAAAAGGCTTACATGTTCCTTGCCCACAGGGGCTTCAGCGGGGACACCATAAAAGAGGTGCTGAGGGAACTGGACGCGGAGATAGAAGACGAATCGTAAAGAAGCGGATCCATTGGAAAGACAGCAATGAGAAAGGTGCTTTGTGCACCTTTATTTTTTCCGTTCAAAACAGGAATGGCGTGCATTTGCTTTCCTGTATTGTGAAAAAGCTATATATGCTGTATATTATACAAAGCAGAAACAACAGGGAGTGTTATGGTTGAACAAAAAGATCGGGATGGTATCGCTCGGCTGTCCGAAGAACCTGGTGGACAGCGAACTGATGCTGGGAAAACTGAAATCCGAAGGATTCGAGATAGTCAATGATGAGGAGGCCGCGGATATTATCGTCATCAACACCTGCGGCTTCATAGAAAGCGCGAAGCAGGAATCGATAAATACGATCCTCGAAATGGCGGAACTGAAGGGAAAAAACTGTGAACTGCTGGTCGTCGCGGGATGCATGGCGGAAAGGTACCGAAATGAAATACTGGAGGAGATCCCCGAAGTAGACGTAGTGCTTGGCACCGGTAGTTACCAGGAGATAGCGGAAGCAATCAGGGAGGCTTATGGCGGCAAACGTGTATCAAGGTATGGGAAAGCGCCGGACTTGTCTTACCTTGACGGAGAAAGGGTCGTTTCCACCGGGAAAGGCTATGCTTACCTGAAGATCGCAGAGGGGTGCGACAACCGCTGCACATACTGCATAATACCGGCCCTGCGCGGACCCTACAGGAGCAGGAAGATGGAATCTGTCGTCGAAGAGGCCAGGCGTCTTGCCGATGCCGGGATAAAGGAACTTATCGTCACCGCCCAGGATACCACCAGGTACGGCCTGGACCTCTACGGCAAAAGGATGCTGCCCGAGTTGTTGAGGAGCCTCGGAAGGATAGAGCCGGTGGAATGGATAAGGATACTTTACTGCTATCCTGAAGAAACGGACATGGCGCTGCTGAGAGAGATAGCTGAAAACGACAAGGTTTGCAAATACATCGATATCCCCATCCAGCATGCAAGTCCGCAAGTCCTGAGGAAAATGGGGCGCAGGGGAAGCATCGAAGAAACATCCAGGCTTATCGATACGATAAGGGCTGAAATACCGGATGCAGTCATCAGAACGACAGTGATAACAGGTTTTCCGGGCGAAACCGAAGAAGATTTCGAAACACTTGCTGCATTTATTGAAAAATACAGGTTTGACAGACTTGGTGCATTTATGTATTCTAAAGAAGAAGGTACGGCAGCATACGATATGCCTGGCCAGGTGCCGGCAAAAGTGAAACGCACGCGGTACAACAGGCTGATGAAGATACAGAAAAAGATTTCGGCCGGACTGAACAGGCAAAGGCTTGGGAAAGTTTATAAAGTGCTTGTGGAAGGGGTAGCGGACGACGGTATATTCTATTACGGCAGAAGCTATGCCGAAGCGCCTGAAATAGACGGGCTTATATACTTTACAAGCAAGGAGCCGCTGGAAATCAACAGTTTTGTGAATGTCAGGATACTTGATGCAGGAGATTACGATTTAACAGGAGAGGCACAGCATGAATCTTCCGAATAAACTGACTATTTCGAGGATCATCCTGGTACCCGTGCTCATGATATTCATCATACCAATACCTGACGCGATCATAAATGCCGGGATCCTGGGCTTCATGAAACCGCAGATGATCGCGGCCAATGAATTCCTCGCTTCATACGGGCGCTACATCGCCGCTGGCATTTTCATAATAGCGTCGAGTACGGACGCCGTGGACGGGTATATCGCCAGGAAGAGGAAACTCGTCACCAGGTTCGGCAAATTCCTGGATCCAATTGCAGACAAGCTGCTGGTGACGGCAGCGCTCCTGGCACTCGTGCAGAGCGGCGATATCAATGGATGGGTCGCCATGATAATCATTTCGAGGGAGTTCATAGTGACCGGACTGCGGCTCGTGGCGGCCGGAGAAGGGATAGTCATAGCCGCCAGCAATCTTGGCAAGCTGAAGACGGTTTTGCAGGATGTGGCAATAGTCGCGGCACTGCTCGACAATTTCCCTATCAGCCTGTTCACTGATTTCCCGTTCGACGATTATGCCATGCTGTTTGCCGTCATAGTTACGATATACTCATTGTATGATTACCTCAAAAAGAACAGCAGGGTCATCGATATCAACACGTAAGTCCCGGATAAAGCATACGACGGGGAGATGTTCCGACGCTCAGCGGAAGGAAGTCTCCCCGTTTTTGATAAAATTGTTGCATACATGTGAAATATATTATATACTTTTAGTAATAGGACATAGTATCAGGTAATAATTATCACACAAAAGCATGCAAAGCAGGTGTTTGACGAATGAGCCGATCATCCTCATCAAAAAAGGAAAGGCAGCAGGAGCTGATAGAAAAAATAAAGGAAGACCCGTTCCTCACGGACGAGGAACTGGCCGAACTGTTCAATGTCAGCGTGCCTACTATAAGGCTTGACAGGCTCGAGATGGGTATCCCGGAACTGAGGGAAAGGATAAAGAGCGTTGCCGAGAATAATTACAGCAAAGTCAAGTCGCTGCAGGGCGGAGAGATCATAGGCGAGCTTATCGACATAACCCTGGGGAAATATGGAGTATCCATCCTGGAAACAGATGATTCGATGGCCTTTGAAAGGACAAAGATCATAAGGGGCCATTTCATCTACTCGCTTGCCGAATCCCTTGCCATAGCGGTCATCGATGCGGATGTCGCTCTCGTGGGCGTCGCCAACATCAAGTATAAAAACCCCGTATACTCAGGAACGAGACTGATTGCCAAGGCTGAGGTGAAACGGACCAGGGGAAACAGCTACATCGTCTGGGTCAGGATATACGACAGGCAGACCGAGATGTTCCGAGGGAAATTCATACTTGTTTCCCTTGAAAAACCCCAGGAAAAATAGTATCTTAAATTATGAAAAAACCGGGAAAACAGAGAAAAATACGGGGTGAACAGATTTGAAGATACTGATAGATGCCATGGGAGGAGACTACGCACCGGATGCCATCGTCAACGGAAGCATCGATGCCGTGAAAATGCGGGACGGATTCGAGATAGCGCTTATCGGCGACCGGGAGCAGATCGAAAGGATACTTGCGGCAAGGAATTTCAGGAGCGACAGGATAGAAGTGATCCATGCAAAAGAAGTGATAACGAACGATGACATCCCGACACGCGCCATCAGGAGAAAAAAGAACTCGTCCATGGTCGTCGGTTTCAATATGCTGAAGGAGAAGAAGGGAGACGCTTTCCTTTCCGCCGGGAGCACAGGAGCCCTGCTGACAGGCGCGCTGTTCATACTCGGCAGGATGAAAGGCGTCGACAGGCCGGCACTCGGGGCAATAATCCCCACGAAGGCCGGGAAATGCCTGCTGATAGACGCCGGACTGAACACTACATGCAGGCCCGTGAATTACTTGCAGTTTGCGATTTTCGGCTCAGCGTACATGAAAGGGCTGTTCAACATGGAAAAACCGCGGGTCGGCCTTGTGAACATGGGGACGGAAGCCAGGAAGGGCACCGAGATACTCAAACAGGCTTACGAACTCCTGAAAACGTCCGACCTGAACTTCGTAGGCAACATCGAGGGTAAGGACATACCGCTGGGAAATGTCGATGTTGCGGTGTGCGACGGGTATGTAGGAAACGTGATGCTGAAGTTCCTTGAAGGGACCGGATCTTTCTTTGCAGGGCTTTTGAAAGGTATGTTCACGAAGAACATATTTTCGAAGATATCCACCCTGTTCGTCATGAAAGATATGAAGGCCTTCAAGAAGATGGTGGATCCGTCCGAAGACGGAGGGGCGCCTGTCCTGGGCGTCAACGGGCTTGTTGTCAAGAGCCACGGAAATTCGGACGAGAAGACCATCAGGAACGTGATATTCAAAACTTTGAACCTCGCAAACAGCCCTGTATTCGATGAGATACGCAACAGTGTTGAAAAGATGGAGGTTGCTGTTGATGGCGAAAAGGCAAAAAGAGAGCGTAAACGTTGGTATTTTAGGTATAGGAAGCTGCGTCCCGGAAAAAGTACTGACCAACTCAGACCTTGAGAAGATGGTCGACACCTCTGACGAATGGATAATCCAGAGAACAGGGATCTCTGAAAGAAGGATAACAGACAGGAACACTCCCACATATTCGCTGGCTGTTGAAGCAGCCAGACAGGCCATCAAGGACTCGGGCATAGAACCCGGGCAAATCGACCTTGTGCTGGTGGCCACCAGCACTCCGGATTTCCTTACACCATCCACTTCGTGCATCGTCCAGAAGGAGACAGGAGCGGAGAATGCTGCGGCATTCGACATAATGGCCGCATGTTCGGGCTTCATATACGGGCTGACGATCGCCAAGCAGTTCGTCGAGACCGGCTATTACAAGCATGTGCTCCTGGTCAGCAGCGAAGGCATGTCGAAGGCTGTTGACTGGACCGACAGGAAGACCTGTGTCCTGTTCGGAGATGGAGCGGGGGCAGTGGTCGTAGGGAAGGTGGAAGAAGGATTTGGAATATTGTCGACATACCTTGGCGCTGACGGCGCGAACGGCCACCATATCACTATCCCATGCCTCTACATGCCGGAAGAGGAACTGGAAAAGAGGAAGAACTACGAGAACAAGATTGCAGTTTACCAGGACGGTCACGATGTGTTCAAGTTCGCTGTCAAAATAATGCCTTATGCCACGGAAAAGGTGATGGAAAAGGCAGACATCACACTCGATGACGTAAAATACATAATACCCCACCAGGCAAACAGCAGGATAATCGAAAGCGCCGCCAAAAGGCTCGGCGTGGCTCTTGAGAAGGTTTACACCATAATCCGGAAATATGGGAACATGTCTTCAGCCTCGATACCTGTAGCCATGGATGATGCATACCGGAAAAAGCGCATCAACAGGGGAGACAACCTGGTGCTTGTGGGGTTTGGCGGCGGGCTGACATGGGGTTCCGCGCTTCTGAGGTGGAGCAAATAATTGGAGCATATAATTAGTCAGAAACAGTATGGAGGATCCGTATGGGTAAGATCGCTTTCATTTTCCCCGGACAGGGAGCCCAGTATAAAGGGATGGCAAAAGATATCGCGGCCGAATACAGGTCCGCATCCGACATATTCGATCAGGCAGGCGAAGCACTAGGCTTCGATATGAGGGAAATGATATTCGAAGGCGATGAGGAGACGCTGAAAATAACCGAAAACACGCAGCCTGCCATTGTGACTGCCAGCGTGGCATGCCTGATGCCCCTTCTCGAAGCAGGCATAAAGCCGGATTTCACGGCCGGGCTCAGCCTCGGTGAGTATTCCGCCCATGTGGCGTCCGGTACTATGGACTTCAAAACGGCGGTATCCCTTGTCAGGAAAAGGGGGAAATACATGCAGGAAGCAGTGCCGCTGGGAATCGGGACCATGGCGGCCATCATCGGGCTTTCAAGGGAAGACGTGGAGGACTGCTGCAGGGAGGCATCGCAGTACGGTGTCGTAGAGCCGGCTAACTACAACTGTCCGGGCCAGATATCGATAGCAGGGGAAACCAGGGCAGTTGAAAAAGCAATGGAACTATGCAGGGAAAGAGGTGCCAAAAGGACAGTACAGCTAGCTGTGAGCGCTCCGTTCCACTGCAGCATGCTGACGCCTGCAAGGGACAGGTTGCGTGCAGAGCTTGAAAACATCGAATTCAGCGATTTCAAAGTACCGCTGGTCGCTAATGTGACTGCCGAAATAGTCGGATCTCCCGCGGAAATAAAGGACCTTCTGGCAAGGCAGGTATGCAGCCCGGTACTTTGGGAGGATTCGATAAGGCATATGCTGGAACTGGGAGCCGATACTTTTGTTGAGATCGGACCTGGTAAAGTGCTCAGCGGATTCATGAGGAAAATAGACAGGGACGCCAGGACCTTCAACGTGGAGGACCTGTCATCACTGGAAAAAACTCTTGAGGAAATAGGAAAATAGACGAGGAGGCGGATATGATGCAGCTTAACGGAAAGACCGCCCTGATAACCGGCTCCGCCAGGGGTCTGGGCAAGGCGATAGCGATAAAGATGGCTTCCCTGGGTGCGAATATCGTACTGAACGATATCCCGTCATCGGAAGCGCTCGACGAAACCGCAGAGGAACTCAGGAAAGCCGGGTACAGGGTGGCGGTGGCAAAAGGCGATGTCAGGAACCAGGATGATGTAAAGGCAATGGTCGCAACAGCGGTGGAAACCTTCGGCAGCCTGGACATCCTTGTGAACAATGCCGGGGTGACGAAAGACAAGCCGCTGGCCATGATGTCGGAAGAGGACTGGGACCTGGTACTTGACATAAATCTCAAGGGAGCCTTCATATGTACGAAGTTGGCCGTGAAGCAAATGATAAAGCAAAAGTACGGCCGCATAGTCAATATCGCCTCGGTCGCGGGCAGGTACGGCAACAGGGGACAGGCCAACTATTCCGCGTCAAAGGCCGGCCTTATAGGGCTGACGATGTCCACTGCAAAGGAGTTCGCTTCCAAGGGCATCACCTGCAATGCGGTGGCACCCGGCCTGATACAGAGCCATATGACCGACGCGCTGCCGGAGGAAGTCAGGCAGAAATACCTCGGGAACATCCCACTCGGAAGGTTCGGGACGCCTGAAGACGTGGCGAATGTTGTTGCGTTCCTGGCTTCGGACGAAGCGTCGTACGTGACAGCGCAGGTAATTGATATTGACGGAGGACTTGTTATGTAATAATATCTTTATGTGTTTTGTATGAGCCGTTTCCGGGCAGGTGCGGACCGGCCGGGAACAGCTTTTACAATAAAACAATACCTCTTTGGGAGGAGGTGAAGGTATGGCAGATGCAGTATTTGAAAAGGTCAGGAAAATAATCGTTGAGCAGTTGGGTGTCGAAGATGATGAGGTTACGCTGGAATCATCCTTTATAGACGATCTGGGTGCCGATTCTCTCGATATCGTCGAACTCATCATGGCTCTCGAAGAGGAATTCGACATTGAGATCCCGGACAGTGAGGCAGAGAAGATTTCAACAGTCGGAGATGCTGTTGAGTACATCAAAAATAACTCATAAAAAAAGTCCCGTTAAGGGACTTTTTTTTAACGTCGGACCTGCTGTGCATGCAAGTGATACTATGTCGTCATTTTTCATGCTGGACTGGATTTGGCACAAAGCTGTCAATAGGAGGAGTTAAATGAAAAGGCGAGTTGTAATAACCGGTATGGGGGTCATCCACTCATTGGGATTCAGTCTCGATACTTTCTGGGACTCCATCCGCAATGGGAGAAATGGTATCAGTCTCATTACGAAATTCGACACTTCGGACATCGACGCAAAAGTGGCAGCTGAGATCAAGGGTTTTGAACCCACTGATTTCATCGATAAAAAAGAAGCCAGAAGGATGGACACATATACCCAGTATGCCCTGGCGGCTGCAAAAATGGCATTTGAGATGTCAGGACTGGATATGGAAAAGGAAGACAGCTTCAGAGCCGGCGCAATAGTAGCTTCCGGCATCGGCGGGATAGCCACTCTGGAGGAGCAGCACCAGGTACTGCTGACAAAGGGTGCCGGAAGGATCAGCCCGTTTTTCATCACGTCGATGATAGCCAACATGGCAGCGGCAAGGATCGCTATAGAGTATAACCTGAAAGGATTAAACGAATGTGTCGTCACAGCGTGTGCGTCAGGGAACAACGCGATAGGTGATGCGTTCAAGGTCATACAGCGCGGGGATGCGGACATAATGGTGACCGGAGGGGCAGAAGCCTCGATCACGCCGCTTTCGTTCGCCGGCTTCTGCGCAAACAAGGCGCTTTCCACGAACCCTGACCCTGCTTCCGCATGCAGGCCTTTCGACAGGGACAGGGACGGCTTTATCATGGGCGAAGGTGCGGGAATACTCATCCTGGAGGAATATGAGCACGCATTGAGGCGAGGCGCGGAAATACTGGGTGAGATCGTGGGATACGGCTGCACCTGCGACGCTTATCATATCACGGCCCCTGACCCGGAAGGAGAAGGCGGCATCAGGTCGATGCAGTTTGCACTGGCCGATGCGGGGATCAGTCCCGAGGATGTCGACTATATCAACGCTCATGGGACTTCCACGCCGATCAACGATCCCCTGGAAACAAAGGTCATCAAGGGAGTATTCGGGGAGCATGCATACAAGCTGGCGGTCAGTTCCACGAAATCGATGACAGGTCATTTGCTGGGAGCAGCAGGAGCCATTGAGGCGATAGTAACGGTGATGGCGCTTAAGGACGGTATTATCCCGCCGACCATCAACCTCGCTGATCCTGATCCTGAGTGCGACCTGGACTATGTCCCGAACAAGGCCAGGAAAGCGGATATCAGGTATGCCCTGTCCAATGCCCTGGGCTTCGGAGGACACAATGCAGCACTGGTATTCAAAAAGTTCACCGGATGAATATGCTGCTTGCAATGGGAATGATATATAAGCAAAAGACTTTACTAACATGCAGGATATGGGGTAAAATCCGTAAAGGCGGGGATGATCTCTCCTGCCTTTACGTTTTTCAAATACCGGATGAGGAGACTGCAGATGCTTGACAAGATCCTGTCTGAAAACATTGAAAAACTGAAAGAACTTGAGAAAGTGACGGGTTATACGTTCAGGGATCCCGGTAACCTTGTGCTTGCCCTGACCCACAGTTCGTATGCGAACGAAAAGAAGGCAGCCGGCCTGAAAAGCAACGAAAGGCTGGAATTCCTGGGGGACTCTGTACTGAATATAATCACGAGCGATTACATATACAGGAACTTCACCGACCTACCAGAGGGAGAAATGACAAGGATCAGGGCTGCAGTCGTCTGTGAAGCGTCACTGATGAGATGTGCAGAAAAAATACGGCTCGGGGATTACCTGTTCCTGGGGAAAGGTGAGGAGAATACGGGAGGAAGGAACAGGTCTTCGATATTGTCAGATGCTTTTGAAGCGTTGATCGGCGCAGTATACCTGGACGGCGGGATGGAGGAAGCCCGAAACTTCGTCCTGAAGTTCATGGATGAGATCTGCCCTGATGCCGGCGGTAACGAGGCCTTCAAGGACTATAAGACCATGTTCCAGGAAATCATCCAGAAACAGGGAGAACATCGTATAACATACAGGATACTTGACGAAAC
>DGEQ01000120.1:41953-43382 GCA_002386045.1 Hungateiclostridiaceae bacterium UBA3922
AGGCACCGGGAGGAGCAAAAAGGAAGCTGAACAGAACGCGGCCAAAGACGCCATACGCAACATGAAGGTGGAGAAATGAGCAAAAAGCATGTGGTCATACCTGTCTTCGTCCCGCACAGGGGATGCCCGAACGACTGCATATTCTGCAACCAGAAAAAGATAAGCGGACAGATGGAGGATATGACCCCGGGAAAAATACATGAAACGGTCGATATGCATCTTGGCACGATACGCGAGGATGCATTCGTTGAAATCGCGTTCTACGGCGGAAGTTTCACGGCGATAGAGAAGGAACAGCAGGAGGAGTTCCTTCGGCATGCTTACGGCTACGTCAGGGCCGGAAAAGTTTCGGAGATACGCGTATCGACCAGGCCGGACCGGATCGACCGTGGAATACTTGAGTTGCTGAAACGATACGGGGTCAGGACCATCGAACTCGGAGTACAGAGTCTTGACGACGATGTACTCAGAACCAGCCTCAGAGGCCACGATTCGGCCGTCGTGTTCAGATCGGCAAAACTGGTGAAGGATATGGGCTTCAGTCTGGGGATACAGATCATGACGGGGCTTCCCGGCGATACCAGGGAAAAATGCCTGGAAACAGCACGCAAGGTCATTTCTATGGGACCGGACCTGGTACGGATATACCCGGTCCTGGTCATAAAGGGCACAGGTCTCGAAAAAATGATGGAAAGGGGAGAATACAGGCCCCAGGACCTGGAAGAAGCCGTCGATCTGTGCGCCGAACTGCTCAGATTGTTCGAAGACAACGGCATCAACGTGATCAGGGTCGGGCTGCAGCCGACGGAAAATATCAGGACGGGCACAGGCTCGGATGTGGTCGCCGGACCGGTGCATCCTGCGTTCAGGCAACTGGCACAGGCAAGAGTCTCATTGAAAAGGATAGAGGAGATGATCGAATCACAGCGCCTTTCGGATGCGCGGGAAATCATCATACGTACAGGGCCGTCCAGGGTTTCAGACGTGGTCGGGCAGAAAAGGACCAATATAGAGTACCTTAAGAAGAAATACGGCTTTGCCCGCGTAAGGGTCATACCTGATCCCGCGCTTTCCGGGGAAATAATCTACCACGCGGTCTCATCAGTATCAACAGATACAGTATCGACAACGTCAGCATTATCAAATTCTGCAACAACATCGATTGCACCAGGTGAAAACACTATCAGCGGAACGTGACAGCAGCCGGTCCTTCCCTTCTGCAACTGCGCAGACAGAAGAAATATTTACAGGATCCAGGCCAAAGGCATGAAGATGGTCGGTCACACCAAAGGTAGCGATGGTCAGCCATACTAGAGGCACCGATGGTCGGTCATACCATTATTGGGCTGCAAGTGTTACAGATGCGTCCGGGTCATGAAGCTCGAATGAGGCCGCAGGAACCACGACCGGCAGCATGGACGCTGCCGGC
>DGEQ01000120.1:43591-74341 GCA_002386045.1 Hungateiclostridiaceae bacterium UBA3922
CCCGAGCCATGGACGGCGAGTGACCAGCGTCCTCATTGGAGCGAATGGGCCGGCTTGCAGCTGTTCACGAAGCAGCCCCAAATGGTTGAATGACCATCGGTGAGCCTTTGGACATGTCCAGTGGAATCCTTGCTGTCTGCACGGCAGCAGAAGGAAAGGACCGGCTGCTGTCACGTTCCGGGTAGTAACGTTTGAAACTATGTTGCTTAACACACAAATTATGTTAAAATGGATATGCACATAAGACAAGCGGAGGGATCCATTTGTATCTAAAGCGACTCGAGATGCAGGGCTTCAAATCCTTTGCCGAGAAAATAAGGCTTGATTTCGATTGCGGCATAACGGCAGTGGTCGGGCCGAACGGCAGCGGGAAAAGCAATATTGCGGATGCGATCAGATGGGTCCTTGGGGAACAGAGCGCAAAAACACTTCGCGGCAGCAAAATGGAGGACGTGATTTTCGCAGGCACGGAGCACAGAAAACCGCTCGGTTTTGCTGAAGTCACCATCGTCCTTGACAATTCCGATTCGGCACTTCCGATAGATTACGACGAAGTTGCCATCACGCGCAGGGTCTACCGTTCAGGAGAAAGCGAGTACCTGATAAACAAAACCAACTGCAGGCTGAAGGACATTACGGAACTCCTGCTCGATACCGGCATAGGAAGAGACGGATATTCGGTCATAGGTCAGGGAAGGATCGACGAGATACTCAGTACGCGTTCCGAAGACCGCCGGCAGATCTTCGAGGAAGCCTCCGGTATCATGAAATACAAGATCAGGAAGCAGGAGGCAGAGAAAAAGCTTGAGCTTACCAGGCAAAACCTTGAGAGGATCAACGACATCATAATGGAACTGGAAGCACAGTTGGAACCTCTCAGGGAGCAGTCTGAAAAAGCCCGAAGGTTCCTGGATCTCAGGGAGGAACTTAAAGTCCTCGATGTCAACGTGTTCCTCAACAGTATGGAAAAATCCAGGGAAAGGCTGAAAACGCTGGAAGAACAGCTGAAAACGGTCCAGGACCAGATAAGTGATGAAAATAAAAAACTGGAGGAAATCACGGCTTCCAACAGGGAAAAAACAGAAATGCTGAAGTCGCTGGACGAAAAACTAGAGTCTGCAAAGCAGAAGTATTATGAGGCCGAGGGGAGCCTCGAACGCTGCAACTCGGAAATATCGCTGAATAAAGAGAAGATAGCCAATTTCATTCAGAATATAGAAAGGCTTGACGCCGAGAAGGCCGAGCTGAGGGAAAAGATAGAGGCGCTGGAAAAAGAAGAGGAAAGCAGGCAGAACAGGCTTCAGTACCTTGAGAAGCAGCTTGAAGAATACAGCACGAAACTGGCAGGGTATGAGAAGCAGATGGAGGAACTGCTCAAAACACTTGACGAGGAAGAGAGAAGGATCGAGCTTCTCAAGTCCGGGATAATGGACAAAATGGACATATGCTCGGACAAAAAGCTTCAGATCAGCAATCTCAGGACACATATAGAAAACATGCAAAAGCGCCAGAAGAGCATCGATGCGGAAGTATACCAGAACATAGTTGAAAAGGACAGGGAACTGATGAAAAAGGAGGAGCTTTCCGAAAGCATCAGGAAAGCTGAAATGCTCATAAAGGAGCATAAAAATCAGATCGCCGCCCTGTCCGCCGAACGTGGGGAAACCGACAGGATGCTTTCCGAGCTCAGGACCCGGCATGCAAAAATAAACTCCGACATCCAGTCGAAGAGTGCAAGGGTCAGGACCCTGAGGGAAATGGAACAGAGGCTGGAAGGCTACAACAGGAGCGTCAGGGAAATACTCCATGCCTGCCGCAGTTCCGCAGAGTTCGGCAAAGGAATACATGGGGCATTGGCACAGCTCATCGAAGTGGAAAAGAAATACGAGACAGCCATTGAAATATCACTCGGAGGCGCGCTGCAGGACATAGTCACACAGACAGAAGAAGATGCGAAGAAGGCCATTGGTTTCCTCAAGCAGAACAATCTTGGCAGGGCTACGTTCCTGCCCATCAGTTCGGTAAAAGGCAAAGGATTCGATGACCAGACACTGGGGCAGATAAAGCAGTGCGCAGGCTTCTGCGGCATCGCTGCCGACCTGGTAAGGCATGACGCGCAATACACCGGGATAGTACGGAGCCTGCTTGGAAAAGTCGTCGTCGTCGACAACCTCGACAATGGCATCAGGATGGCACGCAGGTTCCGGCACTCTTTCAGGATCGTAACGCTGGAAGGGGATCTGCTCAACACCGGCGGATCGATCTCAGGAGGAAGCGTCGATAAAAGAGGCACCGGCATCCTTACCAGGAACAGGGAGATCGGTGAACTTGATGAAGAACTCAAAGCCCTGGAGCAGCAGGAAGCCGAGGTCAGCAATGACATACGGCTGCTCACGGATGATGTGGCCCGCATAGATTCGGAAATCGCGTCGTTCGAAAGTGAGATCAAAAACAGCGAACTGGTTAAAATAAGGGATGAAAGCCACCTGGCACAGACCGAGGAAAATATCAGCAAGCTGGCTGCACGTATAGAAATGCTCAGGCAGGAAAAAGAGCAGCTTGAACGCCAGGTAAAGGATACAGGGACAGAACTGGCAAAATATGAGAATGAACTTCTGAAAACGGAAGATGAAATAAACGAGGCAAGGAAAACGGTCGCCGAGTTCCAGGAAAAGCACAAGGAAGGCCAGGCGGCCCGTGACGCCCTGCACCAGGATATAACTGACTTCAAGATATCGGTGAACTCGATACTTGAGAGCATAGCCGGCGTGAAGGAGAACACCGGCAGGCTGCAAACCGAAAAGGAAAGCCTGGAAAAGAACATCGCAAGGAAGGAAAGCGAGCAGGACAGGTTCAGGGACGAGGTCAAAAAGCTCGAAGAGCAGATAGAAGGCCTGAACGCCAGGATAAAGAAGCACCAGGAGGAAAAGTCGGGCAGGTCATTCGAGATCGACAGGCTGACGGAGGAAAGAAAGGTACTGGAAGAAGATATCTATGACATCGTGAACAAAATCAACGATATAAATAAAGACATCCTGTTGCTTAAGGAGGAGTATTCGCGCACAGAGGTAAAAAAGACGAGGCTTGAGGCTGAAATCGAGGCGCTGCAGGACAGGATATGGAATGAGTACGAACTTACATATTCCACGGCCCTTGAACTGAAGAGGGACATAGGAAGCATTTCGGGTGCGCAAAGAAGGATCAGCGAAATCAGGAACATGATAAAGGAACTGGGTCCGGTAAACGTAGCTTCGATAGACGAGTACATAAAAACCAAAGAACGGTACGAGTTCATGACAAACCAGAGGAACGACATGGAACAGGCCCGGGAAAAACTGCTGCGCGTCATATCCGAAATGACATCGATCATGAAGAAACAGTTCCTTGAGCAGTTCGAACTGATAAATAAGAACTTCAACGACGTTTTCAGGGAACTTTTCAACGGCGGCCGTGCCAGCCTTGCGCTTGTAGACAGGGAGAACGTGCTGGAAAGCGGCATCGAGATAGAAGCACAGCCGCCAGGCAAAAAACTGCAGAACATGATGCTGCTTTCCGGGGGAGAGCGTGCGTTTACGGCGATCGCGCTGCTTTTTGCCATCCTGAGGCTCAAGCCGACCCCTTTCTGCGTTCTCGACGAGATAGAAGCAGCCCTTGATGAAGCGAATGTCTACCGCTTCGTGGAATACCTGAAGAACTACTCCTGCAATACGCAGTTCATAGTGGTCACACACAGGAAGGGGACCATGGAAGGTTCAGACGTACTGTATGGCGTCACGATGGAAGAACACGGCATTTCCAAGGTGGTTTCAATGAAGCTGGGAGAAAAGGTGGGATAAGATGGGATTTTTCAGCAGGCTGAAGGAAGGACTATCGAAGACGAGGAAGAGCATAACCGAAAGAATAGACCAGGTGCTGGTATCCTTCGGCAAAGTAGATGAGGAACTGTTCGAAGAACTCGAGGAAGTGCTCGTGACTGCCGACCTCGGTGTCGAGACAGTCATGAAGATAATGGATGACACAAGGAAAAAGGTCAGGGAAAGAAAGATCACGGATCCGCCTGAAATAAAGGAACTTATTAAGGAGACCCTTGTCGGGATACTTGGAGAAGAAACGCAAAAGCTTGATATCGATCCTTCTCCTGCCGTTATAATGGTGATCGGCGTGAATGGCGTCGGAAAGACGACTTCCATCGGAAAGATAGCCCATGCCCTGAAAAACCAGGGTAAAAAAGTGATGCTGGCCGCGGCCGATACATTCCGGGCTGCCGCCATCGACCAGATTGAAGTATGGGCCAGCAGGGTCGGGGTCGATATAATAAGCCACCAGGAAGGCTCCGATCCGGCGGCTGTCGTTTACGACGCGATCCAGGCGGCAAGAGCCAGGAAAGCCGACGTTCTGATATGTGATACGGCAGGTCGCCTGCACACAAAGAAAAACCTGATGGAAGAACTGCGGAAGGTTTCACGCATCATCGACAGGGAAATGCCGGGAGCCAGGCGCGAAAACCTCCTTGTCCTGGATGCGACTACGGGACAGAACGCAGTTTCTCAGGCAAAAACGTTCAGCGAGGTCACGGACATAACGGGCATCGTATTGACGAAGCTTGACGGCACTGCAAAAGGCGGTATCGTCATTGCGATAAAGTCCGAACTTGGTCTGCCTGTAAAGCTGATTGGGGTAGGGGAACAAATGGACGACCTGCAGCCGTTCAACGCCAAAGAGTTCGTAGAAGCACTGTTTTCCTGACAATATCATAAAATTGGCCTTGACATTGCATCTGTATTCGCTTAAAATAGCTGTAAAGTAAAAATACTTTACAGCTATTATGTATCATGAAAGAGTTGTTCAGGGTAAGCCTTTTGCTCGACTTTTACGGGCAGATGCTGACAAAACGGCAATATGACGTACTCGACCTGTATTACAACAGCGACTATACGCTGGCTGAAATAGCCGAGGAACTGGATATAAGCAGGCAGGGAGTACATGACAATATAAAGCGCGGCAAGGCCGCACTATTTGACCTTGAAAGGAAGCTGGGACTGGTTGCCAGGTTCGGCACACAGAAAGAAAAGGCAGCAGAAGCACTGAAACTCCTGGAAGATATCGAAAAAGCCGTCACGGACAGCCGTGACAGGGAAAAGCTTACCAGGGCGAAGTTCCTGATCAGAAGTATGACGGAGGATTGAAGCATGGCAATTTTCGAAGGTCTGTCCGCAAAGCTGCAGAACACCATCGGAAGATTCCGCGGCAAGGGCAGGGTCACTGAGAAAGACGTTAAGGAAATGATGCGTGAAATAAAGTTGGCGCTGCTCGAGGCCGACGTTAACTATAAAGTCGTGAAAACCTTCATCACCAACGTCTCCGGGCGCGCAGCCGGCCAGGAGGTACTGGAAAGCCTTACGCCGGGACAGCAGGTCATAAAGATAGTCCACGAGGAACTGATCGACCTGCTGGGAAAAGTGCCGTCAAAGCCGACTTTTTCAAGCAGGCCGCCGACGATATACATGATGGTCGGACTCCAGGGTTCCGGTAAGACGACTACTTCAGGGAAGCTGGCCAACCTCCTGAGAAAGCAGGGCAAAAACCCGTTGCTCGTCGCGTGCGACGTGTACAGGCCGGCCGCAGTAAAACAGCTCCAGGTGGTCGGAAACCAGTTGGGAGTTCCCGTGTTTTCATTAGAAGGAAGCAAGGATCCGGTGGATATAGCGAAAAAATCGGTGGAGCACGCCGTCAGCATGATGTACGACCTCGTTATTATCGATACTGCGGGACGTCTCCATATTGACGAAGAACTGATGGACGAACTGGAAAACATCAAAAACGCCATCCATCCCCACGAAATACTGCTGGTGGTCGACTCGATGACCGGACAGGATGCAGTGAACGTTGCCGAGAGTTTCAACGAGAAGCTTGGCATAGACGGCATCATCCTTACCAAGCTGGACGGCGATACAAGGGGCGGGGCGGCCCTTTCGGTAAGGGCGGTCACAGGTAAGCCTGTCAAATTCGCCGCTATCGGTGAAAAACTGAATGATATCGAGCCATTCTACCCTGACAGGATGGCTTCCAGGATCCTTGGGATGGGCGACGTGCTTACGCTTATCGAAAAAGCCCAGGAAGCATTCGATGAGAAGAAAGCTCTCGAGATGGAGAAGAAACTCCGTACCCAGCAGTTCACGCTCGAAGACTTCCTCGACCAGATGCAGCAGCTTAAGCAGATGGGACCGCTCAGCCAGGTGCTGGGCATGCTTCCGGGGATGAACAGCAAGATCCTGAGCAATGTAGAAGTAGACGAGAAAAAGCTGGTACACCTGGAAGCTATAATAAAGTCCATGACGCCGCAGGAGCGACGGGATCCCTCGATAATAAACGGCAGCAGGAGAAAGAGGATAGCCGCCGGCAGCGGTACGACCGTCCAGGAGGTAAACGCCCTGCTCAAGCAGTTCGAGGAAATGAAAAAAATGATGAAAATGATGAGCGGTATAGGCAAAAAAGGTGCCAGGGGATTCGGAAAGTTCAGGTTACCTTTCCAGATATGATACTGACGACCTGAGAGGAGGTGACAGAAATGGCAGTCAGGATAAGGTTGAAAAGGATCGGTGCGAAAAAGAATCCGCACTACAGGATAGTAGTCGCAGATTCAAGGTTCCCGCGCGACGGCAGGTTCATCGAGGAAATCGGCACATACAATCCCCAGACCGAACCTCCCACGATGAACATAGACACTGAGAAGGCAGCCAAATGGATCAAGAACGGAGCTCAGCCCACCGACACCGTGAGGGCACTGCTGAAGAAAGCAGGAGTCATCCAGTAACAGATCCGCAGAGGGCTGCTTTATGCGGGAGGCAAACGAGAAGCAGGAGGGAAATGGAATGAAGGAACTCCTCGAGACTATCGCCAGGTCTTTGGTCGACCACCCCGAAGAGGTGCGTGTCAGTGAAACTGAAAATGACAGCACCGTTATACTCGAGCTCAGTGTCGCCAGGGAAGACATGGGAAAGGTGATAGGAAAACAGGGACGGATAGCCAAGGCTATTCGTACTGTCATAAAAGCCGCAGCCACCAGGGAAAACGTGAAGGCTGTGGTGGAAATAGTATAATAAAAAGGTGTTTCAAACACCTTTTTATTTACGGAGGAAGATATGTACGAGTATCTCCAGGTAGGCAGGATCGTCAATACCCACGGAGTGAGGGGCGAAGTGAAGCTGATGCCTCTTACTGATGATCCGTCGCGTTTTGATGACCTGGAATGGGTCTTTATCGAAAACGACGGTGTGATGACCAGGTATGAGATACAGTCGGTGAAATACTTCAAGGGAATGGTGATCGTAAAGCTGGCCGGCATCGATGACCCTGAAACGGCCGCAGCGCTGAAGGGCTGCTTTGCGCTAGTGGACAGGGTAAATGCCGTAAGGCTCCCCGAGGGCTCATATTTCATCTGCGACATCATCGGCTGCAGCGTATTCGATGAGAACGGCGCGCTTTTGGGGAAAGTGAGCGAAGTGCTGCAGACAGGAAGCAACGACGTGTACGTAGTCAGGGACGAGTCGGGCAGGGAAGTGCTAATACCCGCCTTAAAGAGCGTTGTCAGGAACGTTCAGCCCGAGCAGGGAAGGATAGATGTCATGATCCCGAAAGGACTGTTGGATGATGAGGTTTGACATACTGACCATTTTCCCGGAAATATTCGATGTCGTCCTCGGCAGCAGCATAATAGGGCGCGCCCGGGAAAAAGGCCTTATTACCGTAAAGACCTGGAATATCCGGGACTATACTAAGGACAAGCATAAGAAGACCGACGACTATCCTTACGGCGGCGGCAGCGGGCTCGTAATGCTGGCCCAGCCGATCTATGACGCCTATGAAGCAGTGGTCAGCGATCTCGACTATAAGCCCCATTTCATCTACATGAGCCCGCAGGGAAAGCTGCTCGACCAGAAACTCGTAGAAAAGCTTGCCGGCCACAGGCACTTGGTGATCCTGTGCGGGCATTACGAGGGAGTGGATGAAAGGATACTGGAAAAACTGGTCGACGAGGAAATATCCATCGGAGACTACGTGCTTACGGGAGGGGAACTCCCGGCGATGGTGCTGATCGACGCCGTCAGCCGGGCGATACCCGGCGTGCTGTCCAATGAAGACTCATATGCAGAAGAATCCCATAAAAACGGTATGCTGGAGTACCCCCAGTATACCAGGCCATATGATTTCATGGGGATGAAAGTCCCTGACATACTGCTGTCAGGACATCATGCCAAAATAGAAAAGTGGAGGAGAAAACAGTCGCTTATAAGGACAAGGGACAAAAGGCCCGACCTTTTCGAAAAACTGGAACTGTCCGAGGAGGATAAAAAACTGCTTACTGAAGATATTTAAAATGCAAATGTATTTACAAATACTGCTTTTGTGTGCTATAATATCACGCGTGTGTATTACGGGCGGTCCGCTGATGCGATTTATGCATTCATGAACGTCCTGGCAAGAGAGGAGGGGCATTGATGGATATAATCAGAACGCTGGAGCAGGAACAGATGAGGACCGATCTGCCTGTTGTAAGCATCGGTGACCATGTAAGGGTACACCTGAAGGTCAAGGAAGGCAACAGGGAGAGGATCCAGGTATTCGAAGGAACCGTTATCGCAAAGAAAGGCTCCGGTCTCAAAGAAACCTTCACGATAAGAAGAGTGTCCTATGGAGTCGGTGTTGAAAGAGTGATACCTTTCCATTCACCGAAGATCAGCAGGATCGAGATCGTTAGGAAAGGTAAGATCAGAAGGGCCAAGCTTTACTACCTGCGTGACAGGGTCGGTAAAGCTGCCAGGGTCAAGGAAAAGCTCGAAACGAAAGAATCAAAAGAATCAAAAGAATGAAATGTATAAAGGGGACCAAGGGTCCCTTTTGTATTTTGTTCATAAATATCTTAGTCTATAATAGTTGTATGGCATACAGAACAGAAGCATAAGAGGAAGGCATTATGAATATACAGTGGTTTCCGGGCCATATGGCAAAAACCAGGCGCCTGCTGGCTGAGAACCTGAAGCTGGTGGATGTGGTCATTGAACTGCTTGACGCAAGGATACCTGCAAGCAGCAAAAACCCAGAAATAGACAGGATCGTGAAAAACAAACCGAGGCTGGTGGTGCTGAACAAGTCGGACCTGGCAGACAGCAAGGTTTCTGAACAATGGGCGGACTGGTACAAAAGAAGGGGCATCCCGGTGATCTTTGCCGACTCGGTAAGGGGGACCGGGCTCAATACGCTCATAAAACAACTCAAACACCTGATGAGGGAGAGGTTTGAACGGGACAGGCAAAAAGGCCGCCGTTTCAGGACCATCAGGACGATGGTGGTCGGTATCCCCAATGTCGGCAAATCAACGTTCATAAACAAGATCGCCGGAAGAGCTGTCGCTGCTACCGGGGACAGGCCCGGCGTCACGAGGGGGAAGCAGTGGATCAGGCTCCATCCTGAAGTGGACCTGCTTGATACCCCCGGTATCCTCTGGCCCAGGTTCGACGACAGGGATACCGCATTGAACCTGGCCTTTACCGGAGCGATCAGGGATGAGATACTTGACGTGGAGCAGCTTGCGGCAGCGCTGGCCGAGAAGCTGGCGGCTGAATATCCCGAACTATTTTTCAGGCGGTACAAACTGAAGGATGCAGACGGGCTCAGCGGCCACGAACTGCTGGAAGCCGCTGCAAGGAACAGGGGCTGCATCCTGGCCGGCGGCGCGATCGATATGAAAAGGATAGCCGATACCGTCCTTGACGAGTTCCGCGGGGGCAAAATAGGTGCCATCACCCTTGAAAGACCGGTATGGGATGAGGCGGGGGATGCTGACGGAGGACCAGAAACAGGCGGAAGGGACAGTGACGGACAGGACGATGCAGGGCGTGAAACGGATGGATAAGGGTGAAATTCCTGAGATGCGCAGGGAAAATGAACTGAAACGTCTCGAAGAAATGTATGTATTTGAAAATGAAGCCTTCGGGCAGGGTTACGAGATCGTCGCGGGCATGGACGAAGCCGGCCGGGGGCCTCTGGCTGGCCCGGTGGTGGCTGCATGCGTGGCACTGCCGAAGTATTGCTTCATAGAAGGGATAAACGATTCTAAAAAACTGAGCGCTGCAAAGCGGGAAAAACTTTACGGCGTCATCATGGACAGGGCGATTTCGGTGGGGATCGGGATCGTCGATGAAAAGACGATAGATGAAATAAACATACTCAACGCTACGAAGCTGGCGATGAAAATGGCCCTGGAACGCGCCTGTCCCAGCCCCCAGATGCTGCTTATCGATGCCGTGGAACTGGACGATATCGACATACCCCATAAGGCGATCGTCAGGGGGGACATGCTCAGCCTTTCCATAGCCGCGGCATCCATCATTGCCAAAGTGACAAGGGACCGCCTCATCATCGAGGCAGACAAAAAATACCCCGCCTACGGATTCAGCAGACACAAGGGATACGGGACCAGGGAGCATATCGATGCTATAAAGAAATACGGCATTTGTCCGATACATAGAGTGAGCTTCACGAAGAACTTCACTACCTGAAATCAGCCCGGGATCAAGGCAAGGAGTCCGTTATGCGCATAGAGAGCCTAGGGGTCATTTCTGCCGGAAACAGCAATATCACAGGCGACCTGGTGAAAAGTCTCGAAAAAGGGGACGTCATTCGGGCGAAAGTGCTCGAAACCGCACCGGGTGAGGTCGTCCTGAGGCTTTCAGACGGATCGGTCCTGAAAGCCGCCACCGTCAATGAACCAGGGTTCAGGACAGGTGACGTGGTGTTGCTGAGTGTCAGGTCAAAGACCGAATCCCGGATAGTACTTGAAATCGTAAGCGATCCGTCAGCGGGCGGCAAAGCGGAAAGCGGCAGGCTCCTGAAACTCCTCGGGTCCCTTGGCATCGAACCGGACAAAACGAACCTGGAACTGGCGTCAGAGTTTTTGAAATTCAGGACCAGGCCCAGCGCCGAGGATATGGCAAAAGCCCGGGAACTGCTGAATAGCCGGGAAACGATGGACCCGGAAAAAGCGGCATACATCGTATCGAGGAAGATTGATCCGTCGCGCTTTGACAGCGAAATGCTGGCGAGATTCCTGGACGGGGAACTGAAACTCGGGCAACTGCTCGAATCGCTCGCAAAAGCACTGGAGCAGTCAGCGGGCATGAAATCCGCAGATGACGCAGCCGACCAGGTGCCGGTCCGTGCAAATGATCCTTCCGGCATTCCATCAGCCAACCCCGCAAACAGTACCGCACATGATCCTGTGCATGTCCCCGGGGCTGGTACAGTCGAATATACAGTAACAGCAGCCTTTTCAGTCGGTGAAACGCAGGGAATGGATGAAACGCTCCCATCTCAAGCTCCGATGTTTAACGACAACGATGCAGCAGAAACCGGAACACCGGACAATGGCGCGGCTGCCGGGCAGGTCACGGATCTGGCGCAGGAAACCGTTGCCGGTGATAATCAGGTCATCCCCGGGAAACCCGGCGACGCGGCGGCAGAGGGACCGACGGCTGCTCCACCGGATGCCGGTGACCATTCCACGCGGGGTGCCGGCAATACCCCGGAACAGGATGCCGGCGTCGCTGCACGGGTGCCTGCAGGAGACACGTTGGATCTGCAGGCTGCCGGAAACGCAACAGGCTATGAGAAGGAAGCAGGGATGGAAGGCGGAAACAGCGATGCCGCCCCTGCGGAAAGGCTGGAGGCACAGATCGGCAGCATTTTTGCAAGGGTAAGCAGAAAGCTTTCTGCCAATGACCTTGATGCGGGAAAAGTAAAAGAAAAGGTAAACATGCTCCTTTCCGAGGCAGAAAATTTCATACGTACGTCCCGGACCGCTTTACAGGATGACCGCGGAAACTTCCCGCGCACCCTGGCATTGCTGGGCGAAACGGTAAAAACGATGGACCTGATGAATTCGTACCAGGTCCTGTATTACCAGGTTCCGGTGGATCTGAACGGGAGACCGGAGACGGCCGAACTTTACGTGATGAAACGAAAACGGAACAGGAAGAGGATCGATCCCGATGATACGACCATCTTCCTGTCGGTCGGCACGCAGAACATGGGAAGGATCGAGGCGCTGCTGGATGTAAAGGGCAAAAGCATCAGTATGGATCTCAGGACCGAAAGCACCGACACAGGCGATTTCATCAGGAACTATATAAACGGCCTGTATCCCGCCATCAGCGAGTGCGGATACAAGCTTGTGAAAGTGAGTTATTCGGTCATCGATGAGCCCGCCGGTCCTCCCGGGCAGGAAAAGCTTCTTCTGGCCATGGCAAATCACGATCACGCGAAGATAGATTACCGTATATAACCGGAAGGTCTAAGCGATGAAGGAAGAGAAGAAAAGAAAAATCAGGGAGGCTGCGGCGCTTAAGTATACTCCCGAAATGGATGCTCCTGAGATCATAGCCCTGGGGAAAGGCGAGGCAGCCGGGAAAATAGTCGAAAAAGCAATAGAAAGCGGCGTGCCTGTCCATGAGGATGCGGAACTGGCACACGCTTTGAACATGCTGAGCATCGGCGATGAGATACCGCCGGAACTTTACGAGGTAGTGGCAAAAATACTGGTGTTTGTCGGCGAGGTAGATGAAAAATACCCGGGGATCATGCCAGGCAGAAAAAGTGATGGGGCAGAGAGATGAATAGGCATCAGCTGGGCAAAAAAGGTGAACAGATCGCTGCTGATTATCTTTCCGAAAACGGCTACAGGATCCTTGAAAGGAACTTCAGGTCCGGCAGGTTCGGAGAAATCGATATCATCGCTGAGGATGGCCCCTGTATCTGCTTCATAGAAGTAAAGACCAGGACATCGGACCTTTTCGGCGCGCCTTCCGAGTCAGTGGACTACAACAAGAGGCGGAAACTGAGATCTCTGGCTATGATCTACCTTAAGCAGAAAGGGAATGGCGAAAGAGATATACGCTTCGATGTGGTCGAAATCACCGCAAGACGTGAAGGTGACGGCATAATGCCGGAAAACATCAACCTGATCAGGGGTGCTTTCTGATGCTGACAGTAGATACCCATTGCGATACGGCGCTTTCAGTATATGAAAACGGCGGAGACGGAACGGATCTGTATGCTAACAGGTTCCAGCTCGATATAAGGAGGCTCATGGCGGCCGGTCCCCGCGTACAGTTTTTCGCTGCATTCGCCGACCCGAAAAAGTACAGGAACGACACCCTTTCAAGGGTCCTGTCGATCCTTGACGTGGTTTATGATGCACAGGAAAAGTACGGGGATATATTTGCCATATGCAAAAGTGCTGATGAAATCGACCGGGCGGTTTCCGGCGGAAAGACGGCAGCATTGCTTTCGGTGGAAGGAGGGGAGTGCCTCAACGGCGAAATTTCTGTCCTGAGGCAGTTGTACAGGCTCGGGGTGAGGAGCATGCTCCTTGCCTGGAACTACCGGAACCTGCTGGCTGACGGAGCCGGGGAGGAAAACGGCGCCGGGCTGACATCCTTCGGGAAACAGGCTGTGGCTGAGATGAACCGGCTTGGAATGATAGTGGATGTTTCACACCTGTGCGAAGCCAGCTTCGATGACGTGATGTCCGTGACCACGAAGCCGGTCATCGCATCCCATTCGAACGCTTATGCAGTATGCCGCAATCCAAGGAACCTCAGCGACAGGCAGTTGTCAGACATAAAGGCCAACGGCGGGGTAGTCGGCATCAACTTTTATCCCTGTTTCCTCAATAACACCGACAGGGCGGATATGGATGATGTTATCAGGCATATAGAACATATCTGTTCAGTGACAGGAGAAGACCATGTCGGCATAGGAGCGGATTTCGACGGCATAGAATACACGCCCGCCGGGCTCGAGGGGACAGAACGGATCCATGCCCTGTTCGAGCGCCTGCTACAGCTCAACTATCCCGAATCTTTCGTCAGGAAATTTGCCGGGCTCAATTTCATGAGGGTGATCAGGCAGATACTTGTATAATGGCTGGCAGCCCCAGGTTTTGTGACAGCAGCATCCGGCATATCGTCCGCGAAGGTTGATGACTCCTTTTTGATCCATTCACAGATTTGAAGTCCGGACGTACCTTTCCTGCAAATATATGCACACATTCCCCTCGTAATAAATAAAATATGAATCAAACCGGCCCGGTAGTTGCAAAAATCGGCCAAATATAATAAAATATCAGCAATGTATTCATATGGAGGGACATAATACATGGACATTACGAAGCTTAGCAGGGAAGAACTGGGGAAAAGGCTATCGGAACTGGAAAAGGAATATGAGCAGTTCAGGGCAAAAGGCCTGAAACTTGACATGTCAAGGGGGAAGCCATGCAAAGAGCAGCTTGACCTCTCTGTCGAAATGCTGGCTTATCCATACAGGGACAGGATTTTCAAAACAGCTTCCTGTGCGGACATACGCAATTACGGGCTCGTGGACGGCCTGCCCGAGGCGAAGGAACTGTTTGCACAAATACTTGGGGTAAGCGCCGCTGAAGTCATCGTGGGCAATAACTCGAGCCTCAGTATGATGTACGATTCGATCAGCCGCGCCATGACCTTCGGCGTTTACGGAAGCCCGGCGCCCTGGGGCAGGCTCCCGAAAGTGAAGTTCCTCTGCCCGAGTCCCGGCTATGACAGGCATTTTGCCATCTGTGAACTTTTTGGCATAGAAATGATAACTATAGATATGAAAGATGACGGCCCGGATATGGACACGGTCGAAAGGCTTGCGTCCGAAGACGATTCCATAAAGGGGATATGGTGCACGCCCAAGTACAGCAACCCGACCGGCAACACGTATTCCGACGATGTGGTCGAAAGGCTCGCATCTATGCACACTGCCGCAAAGGATTTCAGGATATTCTGGGACAACGCATATGTAGTCCACCACCTGACAGACAAACCCGACAGTCTGAAGAACATACTGGAGGCATGCAAAAAAGCAGGAAACCCCGACAGGGTGTTCATGTTCGCATCTACCTCCAAGATAACTTTCCCGGGCTCAGGTGTAGCTGCCATGGCGGCAAGCGAAAACAACATAGACCTTATCAAAAAGCAGCTTGGCATAAGGACCATAGGCCCGGACAAGATAAACCAGCTGAGGCATGTGATGTTCTTCAGGGATCTTGCCGGTATAGAGGAGCATATGAAAAAGCATGCAGCCATACTGAAGCCGAAGTTCGACATGGTAAACAGCATACTCGAGTCACGGCTCGGCGGTAAAAACATAGCAAGCTGGAGCAAGCCCAACGGGGGATACTTCATCAGCTTTGACACGCTGCCCGGATGCGCGTCCGCCGTCGTAAAGATGGCAGGGGAGGCCGGTGTGGTGTTTACTCCTGCAGGCGCCACCTATCCGTACGGAAAGGACCCGCAGGACCGCAACATCAGGATCGCCCCGACATTGCCGCCGATCGGAGAGCTGAAAACAGCCATGGAACTGATGTGCATATGCGTTGAGATCGTCTCGATCAGAAAACTCCTCACAGTCTGATGGTTCAGTCACGGAAGGCTTTCACTGTCTTATACAGTGAAGCCTTTTTCCCGTTTACCAGCATGTCTGCCTTTTCAACGATCTTCAGGCCGAAAACTTGCATTGGGCGGCAAACAATATTATAATTCAATACGTGGTGCATTCTTGCAATGGTACCATACAAATCTCATATCTCATAGTATCCGGCGGGACCTGGCTGTCCCGCAGCTTTTTTTATACCGGGCTTCAATGTCACGGCGGGGGAGGGGCCTTGGCTAAATGTACTGAAAAATCTGCTGCAAAATTATACAGTTTTACGTTGAAATGAATATAAAAATCAGATAGAATTAGTAATGATGTAATTATGTGTTGCTATGTTTACTGATCCGGAGGGTCTAAATGATCAACAAATACAGCAATGTGCCTTTGTATTCCCAGCTAAAGCAACTCATCATAGAGAAGATCGAATCGGGGGATTATCCCGTCGAATCGAAAATCCCGTCCGAGCAGGAACTCTGCGAACTGTACGGCATAAGCAGGCCGACGGTCAGGCAGGCGATCAATGAGCTTACGAACAATGGCTACCTGTACAAGGAAAAAGGCAAGGGGACATTCGTGGCAAAACCGAAGACAAAGGTCGATATCAGGAATTACACTGGTTTCACCGATTCCATCCTGGACAGCCACGATCCAGGTCAGCATGACATAATATCATTACATGCTGTCAATATGAATGATGCTCCTTTCCTGAAGGATATCTTCGGGGTGCAGGGCCCGTCAGCCAATGCAGAGTTTGCCGAGATAAGGTATGTCACATCAGAAGGGAAGAACATCCTTTCATATAATACGTCCTATGTGCCGCTGGCACTTTTCCCGGAATTGCTGGAGGACATAAAGGACCGGAAACCTTCCTATGATATATTGAAAGGAAAGTACCCGCTGATACCCGTAAGGTCCAGGAGCAAGCTGGAAATCGTGTTCACCGACCAGACGGACGCCCAGTATCTCTCGGTGCAGCCGGGGCTTCCCGTGATAAAGATATCCAACATCCTGTATTCCAAGAGCGGCCAGCCGGTGGAATATATAACTGCGAAGTACCGCGCCGACAAGTGCCAGCTTGTTTTCGAACATAATAAATAAACTTCATATTTGGATCCTGATGTCATATTTATCACGAAAATATGTCAAATGTATTATTTGACATATTTTTTTAATATTATTTAATATTAAATGAGCAACATTCATGGTAGAATGTTGTGGGGACAAAACGGGAAGAAAATGCTGCCATGCAGCAAAAAATCCACAAAGGAAAGTGATAAGAGGTGAAGTATTTAGCAGCGTTTACGATCGCTTTCGTATGCGTATACCTGCTGATACCGCCGCTGAGAAAGCTGGCGATCATGATTGGCTTCGTCGATATGCCGACGGAGAGGAAGATACACAAAGAGCCGGTCCCGCATCTTGCCAGCATAGGAATCTTTGCAGGCTTTATTGCAGCGTACCTGCTGTTTTCAGGCGGGACGGGCATGCGGGATATCGGTTTCATGGCAGGAGCTGTCCTGGTCCTTGCCATAGGCATCGTGGATGACTGGTACAAAACCCACGGCAAAGATTTCCCGGCACTGCCCAAAGGGATAGTACAGGCGGCGGCAGCTGTCATCGCATATTTTTCCGGATTCGTATTCACCGGTTTTTCGAATCCGTTCGATCCCGGCTCATATGTGATGCTGCCCGTGTGGCTGCAGTTCATATTGACCGTCACCTGGATCTTCGGTGTCATAACAGTCATAAATTTCTCCGACGGACTGGACGGACTGGCAGGGAGCCTGTCTACCATATCGGCGATGACGCTTTTTGTTGCGGCCCTGGCCAGGGGGCAGACAAAGTCTGCGCTGATGTCCGTGATACTTGTCGGGGTCTCCGTCGGCTACCTCAAATACAACAAACCACCGGCCAGGATCTACATGGGTGACGCAGGCGCAGGTTTCATGGGATATGTGCTCGCTATAATAGCCCTTGACGGCGCGTTCAAGCAGGCGACTGTACTGTCCCTGTTCGTGCCGATACTTGCCCTGGGAGTTCCCATTTTTGACAACCTGTTCGTTGTCGTAAAGAGGCTTGCGGACGGCAGGCCGTTCTACAAGCCGGACCGAAGCCAGGTGCATTACAGGCTCCTTTCGGCCGGACTGAACCCGAAACAGGTGGTCATGGTCCTTTGCCTTGTAAGTGTGTGCCTCAGCCTTACCTCGATAATTATACTGCTGCTGAAAGTCTAGGGGATAACGGCCCGGCATGATGCAGAAAGAATCGATATAATCGTTTATTACATGGTTTTGCCGCCCCGGCCGGTTTATAATGACAGTGTACCGGATATCCTGTACACTGCGGTTTTCCGGAGCCGACTTCCTGAAGAAAGGGGTGGTCCATTTGAAGATCGACGCGGAGGTGACCGTCGTCTGACGGCACTATCGAAGGCCTGCAGGGCTTTGTTAAAGCCTCGCGGGCCTTTATCATTGCCGCGTGCCGTATCAGACCAATCATGATTTCTTAAGTATAATTTATTCGAATAAACAGTGCTGACGGTTTGATTACTTTATAGCTTCAAAATCAGTGAAAGGGGAAAAGGGCATGAGGTTTATAGGGAATATTATATGGCTGCTGCTTGGCGGTATTGTAATGGCCCTGTTGTGGGCAGTGTCCGGAATCGTCCTTTGCATCACCATAATAGGCATACCGTTCGGGATACAATGCTTCAAGATCGCAGGATTGGTCCTGTGGCCGTTCGGCAGGCAGATAATTTCGGGCAATTTCGGTGTCGGCGGCATGTTGCTGAATATTTTGTGGCTGATAGTTTTCGGACTGGAACTTGCATTTTCTCATTTCGTGATCGGACTGGTCTATTGCATCACTATAATAGGGATACCTTTCGGCCTGCAACATTTCAAACTTGCGAAACTGGGTCTGCTGCCGTTTGGAGCCGAAATCCGCTGACCGCTTTTATGCATGGGGAGGCATAGGATTTTCCTGATATATAATTACACGAAATATAAATTTCGCGTAATTAAGGGGAGGGCTTTCCCGTATCCGTAACGACATGCCAGGTAATGCTATGATATTGATAAATAAGGCTTTTAAATTTATAATGTATACAGAGAGACTCGTATATCATTCGTTTAGAGCGTTTTCTTTTCTACCTGACGATAAAATATTTAAAGAGGTCATACAAATGAAAAATATAAACGATTATGAGATACCTCCGGTACTTATGGATTTCCTCAGCTATATGCAAACCATCCGCGGCCGTTCCGCGAATACCGTCAAGGTTTATTTCTATGACCTCAGGGTTTTCTTCCGTTTTATGAAGCTTCGCAGGAACCTGGCCGACAAGAATACACCGTTCGAAGAGATCCCGATCGATGACGTAGATATCGGATTCATCCGGACCATAACTTTGAGCGACCTTTATGCGTTCATGGCCTTCGTGAGCAATGACCGGGACAACTCGTCATATGCCAGGGCCCGTAAAGTTTCGAGCCTCAAATCTTTTTTTAAATATCTTACATTTAAAGCAAAACTTTTAGATGCGGACCCTGCGGCAGAACTTGAATCACCGAAGCTGATGAAACGCCTGCCCAGGTACCTGAACATAGATGAAAGCAGACAGCTGCTCAACTCCGTTGACGGCAAGTTTTCGGAGCGCGATTATGCGATACTCACATTGTTCCTCAATTGCGGGCTCAGGTTGTCCGAGCTTGTCGGCATAAACATAAACAATATTAAGGGTTCAGTCCTCACTGTCGTCGGAAAAGGCAACAAGGAACGCAGCATCCCTCTCAACCAGGCCTGTATCAAGGCTATCGAGGACTACCTGAAAGTCAGGCCCGTCGACGGCGTCAGGGATAAGAACGCTCTGTTCCTGAGCAGCCGCAAACGGAGGATCAGCAGGGAAACCGTCCAGAAGATCGTCAAGAAGTACATAATAGCCGCAGGTCTCGACCCTGAAAGGTATTCCGTCCATAAACTGCGGCATACAGCCGCCACACTGATGTACAAGTACGGGAATGTTGACATAAGGTCTCTCCAGGAACTGCTTGGACACGTGAGCATCTCCACCACGCAAATATACACGCATCTGGACAGCAGCCAGCTCAGGTCTGCCGTCGAAAGCAACCCCCTGGCCGATTTCAGCCGTTCGGACAAAAAATAAAAGTTTACTAAATGTGAGCGGTTGATTATAATTATATAGTCGTGTGGAACCGAATGCCCGGAAATACAGTCTCATGGATTGAAGATAAGTTCATATTACATACAATGGGATCGATGAGGTCGTAGTAAATGGATACGAGGAAATTTTATTTCATACTTACGATAGCCGCAACTGTTATATTGTTCGTTTTCGGTTCAGGAATGCTGTATTATATCAATACAAATATCGATACTATCATAAGCAGTGATGTTTTTGCGTCCGGGAACCATGACAGGGATCTGGCCGATATACTCACTCCCCTGGTACAGAAAAAGGAACCCTTCAATATCCTGCTCCTTGGCGGCGACAAGGTCAACAACCTGACTGATACGATGATGCTGGCCAATTTCGATCCGGAGACATGCAAGGTCAACATCATGTCGATACCCAGGGACACCAGGGTCTTTATCAACAAAAAGGAAAGAAAGATCAACTATGCCTTCCCTGCAGGCGGCATCGAGCTTGCTGTAAAGACAGTGTCCGAATTGCTGGATATAAATATAAAGTACTATGCATTCGTCGACACTTCGGCTTTCAGGAAAATAATCGACCTGCTGGGCGGCGTAGATTACTATGTGCCTGTAGATATGGATTATGACGACCCGGTGCAGGGTCTCCACATACACCTGAAAAAGGGACAGCAAAGGCTCAACGGCGAACAGGCCGAACAGTTCGTGAGGTTCCGCAAGCCAAACAGGTGGACCAAGGAAATCAGGAAATATTACGACGGCAGTGACCTCAAGAGAAACGAAGCCCAGCAGCAGTTCCTCAGGGAACTTATGAGACAGAAGCTGACCATCCAGTACCTGCCCAAACTCACAAATGTCATCAACACCATGTTCGAGCATGTGCAAACGAACCTGACGCTGACGGAAACCGTGAAGATGACATCATATATTACGAAATTCAAAATCGAGAACGTCAGTTTCATCCAGATGCCGGGAACTACCTATGACGTTTCACCCTACTATTACATCTGCGACGTGGCGGCAACAAGGCAGATAATGGCAGAAAGTTTCAAGTGCAGCGACGGCTTCGTGAAAGCAGATCCTGAAGCTGCGGGGTTTTACCTGACCAAAGAAGCCAGATACCAGCCGCCCAAGCCGAAACCGGCAGAGACCGGGCAGGATGACGGGAAGACCGGCGATGCAGACGCAGAGGATCCGGTCAACCCGTCAAACAGTGAAACTTCGATCACTGGCTCCGACCAGGATCCATGATGATCTGAGGGCCGGCACCGTTCGTGTCAGCTGTTCAGAAAGACCTTGTAAGCATTGTACGTCACATATATGTCGATCTTGCTCGTGATCTCGAACGGCGAATGCATCGAGAGCATCGCAACGCCGCAGTCAAGGACGTCTATTCCAAGGTTGGCGGCATACTGTGCTATCGTGCCCCCTCCCCCTTCGTCTACTTTGCCAAGCTCTCCTGTCTGCCACATTATACCGTTATCGTTGAATAGCTTGCGGATCTCACCGACGAACTCGGCGCTTGCGTCGCTGGAGTCGTATTTCCCCCTGGCCCCGGTGTATTTCTGCAGTACTATCCCATGGCCGAGGTACGTGGCGTTCCGCTTTTCATAAACATTTTCATAGTTGGGATCCACGGCCGCATTCACATCGGCTGAAAGCATCCTGGATTTCGAGAGGCATGAACGGAGTTTCAGGTCGGAATATGATTCTTCCGTCAACGCGATGATATTTGCAAGGAAATCCTGCAGCATCGTGGACTGTGCGCCGGTATTTCCCATGCTTCCGATCTCTTCCTTGTCGGTGAGGAGGCATACAGCCGTACGCTCAGGAGCATCCGTTTCCAGGACGGATCTCAGCGCAGGATAGGCGCATGCCCTGTCATCCTGGCCGTATCCGCCTACCATGCTTTTGTCGAAGCCTACGTCCTTGAACTTCTGGGCAGGCACTATCTCCAGTTCCGCCGACTGGAAGTCTTCTTCGACGATGCCGTACCTCTTGTTGAGTATGTCAAGTATGGTCAGTTTGACTTTCTCTTTGACCTTGTCATCCCTGTAGGGCAGCGAGCCGAGAAGAACGTTCAGCCCTTCCCCCGTCACCGCCTCGCTCATTTTTTTCTGCATCTGCTCGCGGGCCAGGTGCGGCAGTAGGTCAGTTATGGTGAACACGGGATCATCTTCATCTTCACCGATGGATATTTCGACAGAAGTGCCGTCGCCCTTCACGACGATACCGTGGATGGCAAGCGGTATGGTCAGCCACTGGTATTTTTTGATGCCGCCGTAATAATGGGTCTTGAAGAAAGCCAGTTCGGTATCCTCATACAGCGGGTTCTGCTTTAGATCCAGCCGCGGTGCGTCTATATGGGCACCCAGGATATTGACGCCTTCCGAAACAGGCTTTTTGCCGATCACGGCAAGTACGGCCGATTTTTTCCTGTTGATGAAATAAACCTTGTCGCCGGGTTTCAGCCTTGTACCGGAAGCAGTCATATCGTCCAGCTTCCTGAATCCTGCCGCTACTGCAAGTTTTTCCGTATTTGCAGCAAATTCACGCTCTGTTTTCGACATGTTGAGGAAGCTCTTGTAGTCCTCGCAGAAATCGTATGCCTTTTTGATGTATTCTTCATCGACTTTCTCCCAGGCGTTCTTCCTCCTGAAAGAAAGCCGTTCTTCAAGCTTCTGTCCTTCGGTCTTTTTTTCTTCGCTCATGACCAGGTCCTTCCTGTACTCCTGTGATCTTATGTTTAGTGGTAAGTTCCGGACTTCTTTATTATATACCAACGATTACGTTTTATAAACCATGTTTTTCTTTTTATCCGGGATAAGTGCCTTTTGTCCATTGATTTTATCTCCCGCCGGTGCTAGTATTGACTTCAAGAAAGATCATGGAGGTAACATATGTTTGACTGCCATACGCATACTACGTTCTCGACAGACAGCGTGATGAGCGCCGAACAAGCCTGTGAAACGGCGATAAAGCTTGGCCTTGACGGTATTGCCTTTACCGACCACCTGGATTATGATTTTCCCGGTCAAATGGACTTCCTTATAGATTTTGACGAGTATTTCAGTGCCATGGAGATGATACGCCAAAAATACGAGGATCACCTTAAGGTGCTGATCGGCATTGAAGTCGGCATACAGCCCCACGTGATCCGCGAGTCGGAAGAAGTTATCCGAAAATATCCCTTCGATCATGTTATCGCATCGGTACATCTCGTAGACAGGCAGGATCCGTATGAAAAAGAGTATTACGCCGGAAAAACCAAAAAGGATGCATACTCGCGGTATCTCGAAGAAATATATCAAATGGTCAGGAACCTTGAGTCTTTCGACATGGTGGGACATTTCGGGTATATAACCAGGTATGCCGATTATGATGACAGGACGTTAAGATATGCTGACCATTCCGATCTGTTTGACATGATATTCAAAGAACTTATAGAACACGGCCGTGGATTCGAACTGAATACAGGCACATACCGTTCCGGGAGGCCCGATGCCGTTTACGATATCGAAATACTCAGGCGTTACCGCGAACTTGGCGGAGAACTGGTATGCCTCGGATCGGACGCGCACCAGGCAGACCACATTGCAGCCCGGTTCGGATATTTTGCCCAGGTCCTGCGTGATGCCGGGTTCAGGTACACGGTGCATTTCGAGGACCGGAAACCGGTGTTTGATAAATTATGATATATAGTGCCCGATGTCAGCCGTACGGTAGTCACGGTGCGTGCAGCATGACCGTCTGACTGACGCACCGGGCGCTGTACTATACCGATCACTTACTGTACTGCCTGAAAGACTTCTCTATCACTGCGCCGCCGACGACTATATCTCCGTCGTAGAATACGACGGCCTGGCCGGGCGTTACGGCCCTCTGGGGTTCGTCGAACAGCACCTCCACCCTGCCGCTGTCCAGCGGCCTGATGACTGCAGGAGCTTCTTTTGCAGAATATCTTATTTTGGCTGTCACTCTCATTTCATCCCTGAGTTCGTCTATCGAAATGAAGTTCGGATCGGAAGCGACAAGCCCGGCGGAGAAAACCTCATCGGCATCCCCGAGCACGACGGTGTTGTCCTCCGGCCTTATCTCAGCCACATACATCGGCTTTCCGAATGACACGCCAAGGCCTTTTCTCTGTCCGATGGTATAATGGATGATGCCCCTGTGCCTTCCGAGTATATTTCCCTGCCTGTCTACAAAGTAGCCCGGCTTTATTTCGGCATCGGTGTTTTCTTCAATAAACCTGCCGTAATCATTATCTTCCACAAAGCAGATCTCCTGGCTGTCCGGCTTCGATGCCACCGGCAACCCGTACTCGCTTGCAAGGGCTCGTACCTGGTCCTTTGTGAATCCGCCGATCGGAAAAAGCGTCCTCGCGAGCTGATACTGGGTCATAGTGTACAGGACGTATGTCTGGTCCTTCCCGGCAGCCACCGATTTTTTCAGCAGGTACCTCCCGGCCTTATCATCGTATTCTATGCGGGCGTAATGGCCGGTGGCTATATAGTCCATCCCCATCGAAACTGCCTTTGCCAGCAGCGCCTCGAACTTTACGAAGCGGTTGCAGGCGATGCACGGATTCGGAGTCCTTCCGGCCAGGTACTCATTCGTGAAATAGTCTATTACCTTATCCTGGAAAACGTCCTTGAAGTTCAATACGTAATAGTTGATCCCCAGGCTGTTTGCGACCCTGCGGGCGTCATCGACGGCAGAAAGAGAACAGCAGCCGCCTTCCGTCCGCCTCCTGCACTCGTCCATGTCAGGCCATATCTGCATCGTTATCCCGATGACTTCGTAACCCTGCCCGATCAACAGGGCTGCAGCGACGGAACTGTCCACGCCGCCGCTCATACCAAGCATGACTTTTCCCTTCGACATGTTTCACCTGTCAATCTTCACCATCCAAGTGGTGGTGTATATCCTCGCATCTCCTGCAGCATGCTTCACATGTGCCGTTGTTATCTGTCAGGCCATTCCTTCTTTTGTAATCTTCGATGGCGGCTTTTATTGCTTCTTCTGCCAGCACGGAACAGTGCATCTTCACCGGCGGCAGACCGTCAAGGGCTTCGGCCACGGCTTTGTTCGTGATCCTGAGGGCTTCGTCGATGGTCTTGCCCTTGACCAGTTCAGTCGCCATGCTGCTGGTGGCGACAGCCGCCCCGCAGCCGAAGGTCTTGAACTTGACGTCTGTGATGACGTCATTCTCTATTTTCAGGTACATCTTCATTATATCCCCGCATTTTGCGTTGCCTACCTGTCCTACGCCATCGGCATCAGGGATCTCTCCTACATTCCTCGGGTTCATGAAATGGTCCATCACTTTTTCACTGTACATCATAAAACATTCCCTCTTTCTATACCGTTTAACGACCTTAGTCCGATCGAGACCGCAATTTATCCGTATCAGTCTTTTTTCCTGCTGCGCACTTCCTCGTAAAGCGGGGACATCTCCCTAAGTCTCTCCACTATCCCCGGAAGTACTTCCATAAGGCAGTCGACGTCCTCGTCGGTATTCCCATCGCCAAAGGTGAGCCTCAGCGAACCGTGGGCCCTCTCATGCGGAAGCCCGATGGCAAGCAGCACATGTGACGGGTCCAGGGAGCCCGACGTGCAGGCAGAACCGCTGGAAGCCGCTATGCCCTTCAGGTCCAGCATCAGCAGCAGGGATTCGCCTTCTATGAATTCGAACGAGAAGTTGACATTGCCCGGGAGCCTTTTTTCCCTGTGTCCGTTCAGCCTGACGTAAGGTATCTTCTCCTCTATTTCCGCTATCGTCCTGTCACGCAGTGCGATAAGCTTTTTATTGTGCTCGTCCATGTTCTTGTCTGCCAGTTCCAGTGCCTTCGCCAGACCCACGATCCCGGGAACGTTTTCGGTGCTTGCGCGTCTGCCCCGCTCCTGGGCGCCGCCGTGCATGAACGAAGTCAGCTTCACGCCTTTCCTTATGTAAAGCGCTCCGACTCCCTTGGGGCCATAGAACTTATGGGCCGACATGGAAAGCATGTCCACGTTCAGGTCCGAAACGTTCACCCGGATACTCCCCATGGCCTGTACGGCGTCAGTATGGAAGCATATGCCCTTTTCCCTCGCGATCTTCCCTATTTCAGCTATCGGCTGGATGGTCCCGATCTCGTTGTTTGCGAACATCACGGAAATCAGGATCGTATCCGGCCTGATGGCTGCCTCCACCTGTTCAGGCGAAACAAGTCCGTACTCATCCACCGGCAGGTATGTCACCTCGAAACCTTCGCTTTCGAGATACTGGCATGTATGGAGGACCGCATGATGCTCGATGGAAGTGGTGATTATGTGCTTTCCCTTCTTCATGTTGGCATAGGCAGCTCCCTTTATCGCCCAGTTGTCCGCTTCAGTGCCGGAGCCGGTGAAGAATATCTCACGGGGTTCCGCCCCGATGATCCTGGCTACCGTCTCCCTGGCCTCCTCGATGGCCTTTTTGCTGGTCCTTCCGATGGAATACACAGTGGAGGGGTTGCCGAAATTTTCTGTAAACCAGGGAAGCATGGCTTCCAAAACTTCGGGTTTTACAGGTGTCGTTGCTGCATGGTCGAGATATATGCTCCTTGTGCTCATACTTTCTGCTCCTTTTCATGAAGAATGTATATTGCCTGCCTGTTGATCCTTTATATATCAAGTATTGTCCATGATCTTGCTGTTATTATTCCTGGTGTGATCATCGATCAATTCCTGCAGCGTGATGTTGTCGATCACGTTGTTTATGCCGTCCCGGATCTTTTCCCAGACACTCCTCGTGACACACCTGTCCAGGTTGTCGCACCGCCTGGCACCCGGGGCTTCAGATACGCAATCCGTCGGGGCAAGGGATCCTTCAAGTGCCCTGAGGATATCGCCGACGCTTATGTTTTCAGGGCTGTCTGCCAGCATATAGCCCCCCTGCGGACCCCTGATGCTCTTTATCAGTTTTGCCTTTTTGAGCGATGCGAATAACTGTTCCAGGTAATTCACCGATAAACCCTGGCGCTCTGCTATGCTGTTCAGCGACACGTGGCCGTCAGTGCTGTTCACAGCCAGGTCGAGCATCGCCTTCAGGCCGTAACGGCCTTTCGTCGAAAGCTTCATCGTGATACCTCCGCTTGCCTGCTCTCCATCCTTATATAATTCCTAGTAAATTACTCGGTTATACAAGTAAAGATTAGCACTTTGTATTTGATTTGTCAATAAAAAATAAAGTGCCCGGCACTTTATTTTTTGCTTCATGTCCGGTACAGCGATAACCGGATGATGTGGCGTGCGCCCTTTTTAACCGGCCTGCTCCGCCACCGGCAGGGTGGAACCTCCGTGCGGCATCAGGAGGACGCGGGCATCCCGGCCCATGAGTTCGAATGCACGGTCCAGCGCTTCCTGCATACTGTCGAACGGCTCCATGTACAGACGTTCGCACATGCTGCGGTCAAGGTCTGATACGATGAAGACACGGGCTTTCTTTTCGACGAGAGCGATGGCTGCGGCCTTGTGCCCGCCAAGCTCGAAGTTGGTCCTGATCCTTTCTATGAGACTGTCAGGCGAATCTGATGTGTTGATCCACCTTTCGAAGACTTTTTCGCCGTAGCCTTCGCTGCACGACGCCAGCAGTATGATCACCCCGTTGTCACGGACCGCGTGTTTTGCATTGTCCAGCGCTTTCTGTGCCTGGTACAGGTTTATGTCCTTCGGGAATCCCCCTGGAGTGGTTATGACTATATCGGCTTTTTCGGGTATCCTCACCTTGTACAGCCTGTCCAGGAAACGGCAGCCTTCCCTGTGGGCATGCAGGTAATGGCCGGCAACTGCTTTTATTATCGTCTTTTTCTCGTCCAGGACCACATTTACGATAAAGTCGATGGGCACGAACTTCACCACTTCATCGATATCCTGCCGGACAGGATTGTCATCAAGGGCGCCTGCCATTGCCCCCTCCCGCACCATCGCGCTGTGGTTGGCCTGGATAGCCGCACGCGTCGAAACGCCCGGCATTATAGCTTTTGCACCGCCGCTGTACCCGGCGAAATAGTGGTACTCGATATTTCCGAGGCATATGACGCGGTCTGCGTCCGCGACCTCCTCGAATATCTCGACCGGGGTGCCCATGGAAGTCGTGCCGAGCATCCTGCACCTGTCCACATCGCTGTCGACGCATCTGACTTTCTCATAAATGTCATCGCCGACCAGGTAACGCATTTCTTCTTCCGTATGCTTCCTGTGGCTTCCCAGGGCGAACACCACGGTTATGTCCTCGTACCTGGCGCCGGCCCGGAGCAGTTCCTCCATGACAGGCGGAAGCACCGTTTTGCTGGGCATCGGCCGTGTTATATCACTGGTGACTATGACCACTTTCTCGCCGCTTTTCACGATCTCGGAGAGCCTTGCAGACACAATGGGCTCCATAAGCGCCCGCCTGACTTCTGCTTCGCCGGTAAGCTCTACATCCACCTTGTTCTGGCGCAGTTCTGCCAAGATGTTTTTGTCCGGTATTTCGAACTCCCTGTATCCTTTGCCGTATCCGTACCTGAAATGCATATGTGTACCTCCCCGTCATTATTGCGGGCTGTCTTCAGGATCGCTGCCGCCATCTTTCATTTTCCTGATCCGTTCCAGGTTTTCAAGCCGCCTGGCCCTGCTGCTGTAAAGTACATACCCTATCATTACTATGATGTATATTGCAATGCTGAGTTGCCAGTAAAGCCTGAAAAACATCACGTTCACGAGGAGCAGGACGAAACCTGCCAGCAATACCCACGCCAGTATCCTTCTTGCCATGTTTACCTCCGTTCCCGCCGGTCACGGCACTCATCCCGACCGGTATTTTTTATGCGATACCTGCAGTAAATCCACACGGCAGAATATCGGAAAAACAATGATCAACTGTTCCTGGTTTTCTCCAGCCATTCTTTTATCCTTGCTTCATACCCGTTGGATGTGGGTTCGTAATATACGGTCCCTTCCATGCCATCCGGCAAATACTGCTGTTTTACGTAGTTGCCCGGATAATCATGGGCATACTTGTACCCGACGCCGTACCCCTGCTGTTTCATGCCCGAAACAGGCGCGTTCCGGAGGCGCATCGGCACATCGCCGGTTTTTTTCGTTTCGACGTCGTGCATCGCTTTCTCGAGCGCCCTGTAACATGAGTTCGATTTAGGGCTGACCGCCACCATGACCGCTGCATGGGCAAGCAGGAGCCTTGCTTCCGGCATGCCTACCATATGTATTCCCTGGGCTGCTGCGACTGCAAGCTGCAGCGCTGCCGGGTTGGCCATGCCCACATCCTCGGAAGCGCAAATGATGATCCTCCTTATGAGGAATTCCGGGTCTTCGCCTGCGTACAGTGCCCTCGCAAGGTAAAACAGCGCCGCATCAGGATCGCTGCCCCTCATCGATTTTATAAATGCGCTGATGTTGTCGTAATGGGCTTCCCCTGATTTATCGAATGCTATCGCCTTTTTCTGAACGCATTCCTCTATGACTTCCAGGGTTATATGTATCAGGCCATCGGCATCCGGATCAGTGGTGACGGCGGCAAGCTCCAGCGCGTTCAGTGCCCTCCTGGCGTCGCCGTTGGAAATATCGGCAAGGTATTCCAAGGCATCCTCATCCATCCTGATCATGTAATTGCCGAGGCCTCTTTCACTGTCGGTCAGCGCCATCCTGATGATTTTGGCTATATGGCTGCTTTCCAGCGGTTTGAGCATGAAGACGGTAGAACGTGAAATAAGCGCCTTGTTCACTACGAAATAAGGGTTCTCCGTCGTTGCCCCTATGAGCACTATGGTGCCGTTTTCCACGTAAGGCAGCAGAGCATCCTGCTGCGCCTTGTTGAACCTGTGTATCTCGTCTATGAAAAGCACGGTCCTACCGGTCGGGTTGAACATGGGGTTCTGGGTGTCGGATATTATCTTTTTTATTTCGGCCACGCCCGCTGTAACGGCGTTCAGTTTCTCGAAGCTGGCTTTCGTCGTGGCAGCGATAACCCTTGCAAGGGATGTCTTGCCCGTGCCCGGCGGACCGTATAAAATTATCGATGAGATCCTGTTCGCCTTTATCATCCTGTAAAGGAGCTTTCCCTTGCCGACGATGTGTTCCTGCCCTACGAATTCCTCTATGGTCCTCGGGCACATCCTGTACGCCAGCGGTTCCTTTTTACGTTCCATGTCGCCCTCCCGGCATAATGTTACATCTGCCCGGCATTTAATACTTATAAGCATGTTATCTATTTGCCCGGCGTTCCTGTTCCTGATCCTGTATTTTCTTATCGTCTGTTTGTCATCGCTGCTCCAGGCGAAAAAGGGCCCGGATAACAGCATTCCCCTATTATCTTAGCCCTTTGGTGAACTTTATTCAATATGCAGTTATACAGGATGACTGCGTGGATCAGCCTGCCGGGATATATATCTGCCCGAGGTACACTCCGTCCCTGGTAAAGAAGTAGATCACCCTGTCCGATTCGTAATGTTCATAAACCCACAATCCGCGGCCGGCAGGGGCTTCGGGATCGTCTACGCTGATTAGGTGCAGGTCTTCCAATAAAAACTGGTTTTCAACTCCAATAAATGTACCGTCTTTATCCGTGTAACCCAGGCTTTTGTCAGAAAGGAAAAACACGAATCCCATAACACTTTCAGCTTCAGCTACCGGGTCCCTGTCGCCGAAACCCGGCCAATAGTCTACTGTCCGACAGTACCATCCATCGCTGACATAGCGGCCGTTCATTTTCAAAAAACGTACATACCTGCGACTTGGCTCTTCGCCCGAGGGATTATAACGCTCCTCGCCCAGTTCCAGCACGTTTTTGCCCCAGTTTTGGGAAACCGTATCCGCTATCTTTCTATAATCGGAGTATAGCCTTGCCCCGTCGATATTCACACGTGTTGAGAAAGACACTTCCTGAAAATCCACATCCCCGTCGGGAACTCTGCACGTTGCCAGGATGGCGCCTTTGCTGTCGGCAAGGTACATCAGCTTTCCGGGAAGCAGTTGCACCATCTCGTCCGTGATATACCCGATGCGCCAGTAGTCCATATCACTTATCAGGGCTTC
>DGEQ01000120.1:74613-74890 GCA_002386045.1 Hungateiclostridiaceae bacterium UBA3922
CTTCCTGCGGCGGTATGATCCCGGCATCGGCAAGGTACTGGTAAAGGGTCTGTCCGGTGAAGCGCATTTGCTGCGACAGCGCGTTCTTCGAAATGACAGCAACGTCGCCCCTGGTAAACCCGGCATCGCTGAGCAGCCCGTCGCTGGTTAACCCGATTTCCGCCGCAAAGGATACGGAACCGGAATAGCTGAAATCCGGCGAATCGCCTGAATCAGTATATCCCAGGGCACGCAGCACGAAGGTCACGAACATTGATGCCGTCGCCTTCTCGTCCGC
>DGEQ01000120.1:75043-89314 GCA_002386045.1 Hungateiclostridiaceae bacterium UBA3922
TTTATGCAGATTTATACCGACGCTGCGCTTTTGCGCGAATGTTTCAGCGGTAAAGGGGGTATTTGTTGCACAGGGCGGCGACGCGCTGCCTTACGAGGTCGGCCGAGTTGTCGAAATCGGTGAGGGTCAGTTTTATCAGCCGCGCGATCTCCTTCATATCCTCTTCTTCCATGCCCCTTGTCGTGACAGCCGGAGTACCGATCCTTATGCCGCTTGTAACTGTCGGTTTCTGTGTATCATAAGGTATGGCGTTTTTGTTTACAGTGATGCCGACTTCGTCAAGCAGATGTTGTGCCTTTTTGCCGGTTATGGAGAAGTTGCTCAGATCGACAAGCATCAGGTGGTTGTCGGTGCCTCCTGAAACGAGCTGGAATCCTTCCTCCATCAGCGCATCGGCCAGCGCTTTTGCGTTTTTGACTACCTGCTGCTGGTACTGCATGAATCCTTCGGTCATTGCCTCCCTGAAACTTACCGCCTTGGCTGCTATCACGTGCATCAGCGGACCGCCCTGCAGGCCGGGGAATACGGCTGAATCTATCATTTTCGCATATTCGGCCTTACAGAGGATCATGCCTCCGCGGGGGCCACGCAATGTCTTATGGGTCGTGGTCGTTACGAAATCCGCGTACGGTACCGGGTTCGGATGGAGCCCGGCAGCGACGAGGCCTGCAATATGGGCCATATCGACCATCAGGTAAGCGCCGCAGTCCTTCGCTATCTCGCCGAACGCCTTGAAATCGATGATCCTCGGATATGCGCTTGCACCGGCGACTATGAGCCTGGGCTTCAGTTCCATGGCTTTCCTGTGGAGTATATCATAGTCGATGGTGCCGGTGTCTTTCCTGACACCGTAGAATTCGGACCTGTAATACCTGCCTGATATATTCTTCTTCATGCCATGGGTCAGGTGCCCTCCGTGGGCAAGGTCCATTCCGAGTATCAGGTCACCCGGTTCGAGCACGGCAAAGTACACAGCCGAATTGGCCTGCGCTCCCGAATGCGGCTGCACGTTGGCATGTTCGGCTCCGAATATCGCCTTGGCCCTATCGATGGCCAACTGCTCGATCACATCCACATGTTCGCAGCCACCGTAATACCTCTTTCCCGGGTACCCTTCAGCGTATTTATTCGTAAGCGGAGTTCCAAGAGCCTGCATCACCGCTTCGTCAACGAAATTTTCTGACGCGATGAGCTCGATCTTGTTCCTCTGCCTCTCTGTTTCCTTTTCAATGCATTCCGCCACTTCAGGGTCTATCTTCCGTATTTTGTCAACCTGGTACATGCTATACCTCCATCCTGGTTTTTTATTTGCAAAAAATACAGGTCAAACCCTCGGATTTGACCTGCGATACCCAAATATCATAGTATCATGATATGAGCATCCTCTGTCCTTTTGCCTGAGAGTTGTATCCCGTTTAACGGGACTTGCCCCTTCGGCGCCTTGACGGTCTCTCCAGAGGTGCGTCCCTCCACAGTCGGGTGTCTTGCCCTTCCATGGAAATCATCCGCGTTTTTTGTTCAATTGATAGAAATATTATAGCATTTGACAGAATCCTGTCAAGTTATAACACTACAATTAAAGGAATTTTTCGATAGCAGGTAAAATTCCTTACAAAACCTTGTACAATTCATCGCTTGACGGCGGCCCTATCTCCTCTGCCCTGCCGTCCCTGATCACCAGCTTTTTTCCAGTGGCGTTGAGCCTCCCGATCACCGCGGCATCGATGCCTTCCTGTTTGAGCCTTCTTACGAGCCCGTCTCCGTCTGCGGCGGAAATGAGCATACAGCCGCTGGATATGAGCCTGTATGGATCTATTTTATAATATTCGCATATTCTCCGCGTTGCCATATGAACAGGGATTTTATCCATGAAGACCTCGACACCTGTCCCGGACGCCTCACACATTTCCCAGACCGCCCCGAGCACTCCGCCTTCGGTCACGTCGTGCATGGCGTTCACGCCGAATCCTGCGGCTGCGACCCCTTCTTTCACTACACTTATACTGTCCATGAAAGACATGGCTTCTTCGACGGTCTGCCTGCCAAGGGCTGCAGACAGCTCTTCTTCTTTCTCATGGGCAATGATGGAAGCTCCTTCCAGTCCGGCATGCTTCGTGATGACGAGGCTGTCACCGTCCCTGGCGCCGCCGGCGCTTATGATCCTGTCCTTGAGGCATTTTCCGACCGCAGTGCACGATATGACGAACCTGTTGACCGCGTTCGTTATTTCCGTATGCCCGCCGAGGATATCGACGTTTATGGACCTGGCAGCTTCGGCGAACTGGTCCATGATCGTTTCAAGCTCTTCCTCGGTGGAATCTTCAGGGCACAGTATAACGGCAAGGAGCCCGATCGGGACCACGCCGCATGATGCTATGTCATTGCAGTTGATATGTACGGCAAGCCGGCCTATTTCCTTTGCAGTGCCCGTAATAGGATCACATGAAAGGATGCAGGCATATTCACCGAAATCTATCGCCGAACAGTCAAGGCCAATGCCCGGGCTTACCAGTATCTCGTCATGCACTTTCTGTATTTTGCTGAAAACCAGTTTTTCAAGAGCACTGAATGGTAATTTCCCTGTTTCCATAAGACCTCCGTCATTTCAACTTTTCCCTGACCAGTTGATACTGCTCCCTTGCTGCCTCTATGAGCGCAGGTTTTTTCCTTGCTTCCTCGGAACCGATGAGCCTGCTGAACCATTTTACAGCTTCACTGTACTCGCCGACCCTGAAGCTGAGTTCGCCTATTATGTATTCACAGGTGTTCTCATCGAGCTTATCGGCAGGGAACGGTTCCTTCTCGTAGGCCTGCTTGTAATGCTCGAGGGCATACCGGATGAACCTGGTTTCTTCTTCTTCATCGCCCTTGTACCTGTGCATCCATGCGATCCTCAGGCACACCTTCGCAAATTCGCTGGCTTTTGCTCCTCTTAAGTCGTGGCTTATCAGGACGAGCTTAAAGGCTTCGACGGCCGTATCCACATCCCTTTCTCCGCCTAGGCTGTGCTTCTTCCACCTCGGCATCAGTTTGCTTTTCAGGATCTCGGCCTCACGGGGCGTTATTTCTTCGAACTTGTCCGCCAGGTTGGCGTAACCGCAGTTCTCGCAGACCCAGGCTTCGTAAAAGATCGGATTGATCCCTTCATAATGCACGCAGAAGTCGGAGTCCCTGCTTTTGACCTTGCAGGCCCTGGCTTTCACCTTTGTGACCTTGAACTTCTGCGAGCAGACCGGACATACGACCTCCTTGTTGTACAGACCTTCGATCATCATGACCCCTCATTTCTCTCTCTTTTTGGCCCTGCAGAAACTTCCGGCCGCCAGATCCACCGACGGACCTGCAGCAGGTATCTTGCCGCGTGATTATCATTCGGCCGGTGTTTCCTGTGCGTTATACAGGTGCCATATATCGCTGCTTACTCTTGTAATGCCCTGGACAGGCCTGTAATAATCCTCGGTCAGTTTTTCGCTCCATTGGAGCACGCCATTTTTGTAACTATCCCTGTAAAGTATGACCCTGATGCCGTTTTTCGCCTTGCGTTCGACGACCTTCTGTCCCGGCTCCAGCGTCTCATCAAGTACTATCTTTTCAGGCTTTGGCCTGTAAATGCCCACGGTTTTGGTCCGCAGCCTGAACTCTGTCCCGTCGTCCCTTTTCTTTCCAAGTATACTGATGGTCAGTTTGTTCCCTTTCACATTCGCGCTGATAAGTACCGGATGCTCCATGTTGTTCACGAACCTGAAGTCTATGGAACTTTCCGTTATAGTAGCATCCCTGCCGGGGCTGATGTATGAAAGCGGCATCGAATGGTGTTCCCGTTCAGTAACTTTCAGTCCCGCCAGCAGGACCGCGTTATACAGTGTCGAAGAAACCTGGCATACGCCGCCGCCGGTACCCGGGACCAGTTCGTTCCTGAATATTATCGGTGCCTGCTTGTACCCGTTGGCATGTGTCCTTGGTCCCAGTTCCCTGTTCATCGAAAACTCTTCGCCCGGCATCACCAGCAAATTGTCGATCCTGCTGCATGCCAGCTTTATATTGTCGGTCCTGTTGACATCGTTCCTGTTGAAAGTGGTACTGAAGCTTGACAGGACACTGTTGACTTCCTTTACATCTTCATAAGTGATTTCCGGCTCCTTTTCCCCGACTATGAGCTCTATATCGCTGAAATCCCTCTTCGTTAAATAATTTTCCACCAATTTGAGATTAGTGTCAACATCAAGCTCCCTCGCCGGCACTTCGCGGGTATACCGTAACTGCCCGCCTGTATAGGTGACCGATGCGTTTTTCGCATGTGTGTCGCACTCTTTTTTGATCTCTTCAAGTATGCTCCTCAGCTTTTCCCTGCTGAAACTCACTTCGACATCGAGCTTCAGCCCGTTTCTGGCAAGAATGACCGAATCGAGGAGTTTCCTGAATACGTTGCCTTCCCTTCCGATACTGAACGCTTTTTCCACCGCCCGGTCGACCTCGAAGCGGTAATCTATGTCGCTCAGCCTGATATCCCATTTGCGACCGCCATACGTGAGTATCAGCCTGTCTCCGGCATAATTCTTTTTCAGCGTATCTTCCACTATTCTCCTGGCATCGCCGGAACTCAGCCATGAAACGTCCGTGTTCTCTATGATGATACCTTTACGGATCGTATCACCCGTATATTTCCTTGCCAGTACCATAAAGGCAGCCGAAACGGCAACCAGTATCAAAATCGCGGCGTATAAGGGCCATTTCAGGCTTTTTCTGCGAGCGACCGTCATCCTGGCAACAACCTTCCCTAATACACTCTGCGTATAATATTGTTATCATAACGGTCTGCCACACATGCGTGGAATTAGTCACCAATGACCATCGTCTCCGTGTCCCTGACGGCGCGATCGACCAACTGCCCGAAATCCAGCCTGCTTTCGTATTCCTTCGCTTCCTCCACCCTGGGCTTCGTCTTCGGGTGCTTAGCGACGAAAACAGTACAGCAGTCTTCATAAGGAAGGATCGATGTCTCATATGTGTCGATCTTCCTTGCTATTTCAACCACTTCGTTTTTGTCCATTCCTATCAGCGGCCTGAACACCGGCAGGCTCACTGCTTCGTTGGTAACAGCGAGAGCTTCTGCCGTCTGGCTTGCGACCTGCCCGAGGCTTTCACCTGTAATGAGCGCTATTGCACCGTTTTCGGCAGCTATCTTTTCAGCAATCCTCATCATTGCCCTGCGCATTATTATCGTCAGGTATCCTGGAGGGCACTTGTCGTTGATTTCGAGCTGGAACTCGGTAAACGGAACTATATGGAGCCTTATCCTGCCGCAGTACTGCGAGAGTATCTTTGCCAGCGATATGACCTTGTCCTTTGCACGCTCGCTGGTATATGGATAGGTGTGGAAATGCACAGCCTCTATCTCCATGCCCCTTTTTGCCATCATCCATCCTGCAACCGGGCTGTCTATCCCTCCTGAAAGCAGCAGCATGCCTTTCCCGCTCGTGCCCACAGGCAGTCCGCTGAATGCAGGGATGATATCACAATAAATGTACGTATGTTCCCTTACTTCCACGTAAAATATGAAGTCCGGATCATTCACATCTACCTTGAGTCCCGGGACATTCTTCAGCAGATATCCGCCAAGCTGCCTGGATATTTCGGGCGATTCCAGCGGGAATCTCTTGTTGCCCCTCTTGGATTCGACCTTGAAACTGACTTTCCCGCCGGCATTCTGTATACTCCGGTCTTTTCCTGCAGGACTTGCGGCCAGCTTCGCCACGTGATCCCTGACCATTTCGGCCGAGTGCTTTTTTATCGTTTCAAAGTCCGATTCCACTTTCCGGACGATGCTCAGCGAGACGATGCCGAAAACCTTGACGAGCCTTGAAACAGCGCTTTCGAAATCAAAATCATCCTGTTCGGGTTCTATATATATCCTGGCCTGCGAACGGCTCACTTTTACTTTTCCGAGCCCGGAAACAGCCCTTTTTATGTTGTGCATGAGCCTGTCTTCGAACATAGGCCTGTTGAGTCCCTTTAGCATTATCTCCCCGTACCTGACAAGAATGATTTTCTTCATTGCTTCCTCCCGGATTTCCTGTTTCTACTGATATCTATTACCGGAATGATATCCTTCAATGCTTCAAGTGTCAACCTGATGTCATCCTCCGTATTCATGTGTGAAAGGCTGAATCGCAGGGCCCCGTCTATAAGTGCAGGCTCCACCTTCATCGCAGCAAGCACATGGCTCCTGCTCTTTTTGTGCGAAGAGCAGGCTGAGCCGGTCGAAACGAAAATCCCTCTTTGTTCCAGGTGGTGGAGCAGTACTTCCGCCATGACATTCCTGAAGGAAATGTTGATTATATGGGGAAGCGCATCTTCAGGCGAGTTGACCCTGTGTTCGATATCCGAGGCAGCAAGCCCGCGGACCAGCATCTGTTTTAGATGGGCCGCCCTGCGCAGGTTTTCCTCGATCCCTGAAGCAGTGATCTTCGCTGCAAGGCCGAAGCCTGCGATACCTGGTACATTTTCCGTACCGGAACGAATCAGCGACTCCTGGCCTCCGCCATAGAACAGCGGGCTTATCCTGACCCCTTTCGATACATATAATGCGCCGATGCCCTTGGGACCATGTATCTTGTGCGAACTGAAGGACATGAGGCCTATCCCTGACTTCGCGGGAGAAAGCTTCATTTTCCCGAAAGCCTGGACGGCATCTGAATGTATCACTGCCTGCGGGTTCACCGCATCCCTTATGGACGATATCAGGCCCATATCCTGTATCGTGCCGGTTTCGTTATTGACGAGTATGACACTTATAAGGGCAGTATCGGGCTTTATGGCTTTCTCCAGTTGTTCAGGGATTATCCTGCCGTCTGCGTCGACATCGAGATAATCCACCCTGTAGCCCCTGCTTTCAAGATACTTGTATACTTCCAGCACCGATGGGTGTTCGATCCTCGTGGTTATGACGTGTTTCCCCTTCCTCGGGTTTGCGTCAAGGTATCCGAGTATCGCGAGGTTGTTCGACTCGGTGCCGCCGGAAGTGAAATATATCTCTGCCGGCCGGACCCCGAGTATTTCCGCTATGGTCTCCCGGGCGCCGGTCACGAGCCTTTCGGCCTCTATCCCTTTCGTATGCAGCGACGAAGGGTTGCCGTAATTCCGGGAAGCCACCTCGGCCATCAGCGAAGTTACTTCATCGTATTGTCTTGTAGTCGCACTGTTGTCCAGGTATATCTCCGTTGACATATCCCGCCTCTTTGAATACTGGTATCGTTTATCGGTCTGTCAGTACGTCATCGATGTCTGCACCTGATGCCTGTGCATGTTTTCCGCGATGATTACTGTTTCTGGTTCCAGCCGTCAGGAAATGTTCCTTTGGCCGGCCCTTCCTATTATAGCACACTCTTATCCAAATGTTGCAGTTATTCGTACCGGTATGGTATACTTATGCTGTATTATGTAAAATAATTTTCTTACAGGGAGCAAAATGCTCGAATTCGCCAGGAAAAATGCAAACCTGATCTGTTTCTTCATGCTGTTCCTGATGGTGATATCAATATCAGCCTTTTCATTTGCCCAATACGTCTCAGCCAACCAGGACCCGGGCGACAGGACGCAGCCTTTTTCCGACGTGCCCGAAAACAGCTATGCTTATGAGCCGATCCACAGGTTGAGGAAAATGGGCGTGACAAACGGCATCGGGAACAACAGGTTTGGTTACGGCCGCACTATAACCAGGGGCGAATTCATAACTTTGCTGGTGAAACTGCTGGGCTTCGATGATGAAGTTCCGCAGCAGGGCTCCTTTTCCGACAACAGGGATCCGAAGAAGTTCTATTACAAACCTGTCGAGATCGCATTGAAACGCGGCATGATCACGCCCGGTGACGGGTCGTTCAGGCCAAACGACCTCATTACCCGCCAGGATGCCGTTGTGATGATAATCAATGGCCTGGGTTACGGAAGGCTGGCACGAAGGCTCGATTATCTCGACGCGCCTTACGAAGATGTCCATGAATACAGGGGCCATATATCGATGGCAAGGGAATTCGGGATAATAAGCAGGGCGTCCGTCTTCAATCCTTACGGGCAGCTTAAGAGAGAAGAAGCAGCAGCGATGCTGACTAGGATGCTGGACGCCATGGAAAGGGAAATCAGTGAACTGAACGCATTCTACGCGATAAGCTCCTCGTCCCAGAGCAGCATGATCCCGGATCTCACGTCTGTCTGCTTCGGGTGGAGCAGTCTCGCGTTCGACAGTTCTTCCGGCGAGGTAGTCCTCAACATATCCCGCACGGCGCTCGGACAAAACGACTTTTATCTACCCGCCGGATTCAGCACACGGCTTGAAACGGCAAGGAATTCAGGCGTGCCTGCTTACCTGATGGTTTATGCCGTCCAGTCGTCAACGGTAGAAGATCCGGATACAGGTCAGGTGTACGGGCTCCCGGAATATGTATTCAGCAACGCTTCTGCATCCGAAAAAGTCATAGCCGACATAGCTGCAGCACTCGAAGGCGTATCCCGCGACAACGAGACCGGTTCGTTCGACGGCGTAGTCATCGACTTCGAAGGGCTGAAAGGCGAACGTTTGAAAAAGGGATTAAATGAATTCCTGAGAAAACTCAGGGCTGAACTGGAACCGAAAGGCAAAAAGCTCCTTGTCGCCGTTCACCCGCTGATGCATTCGAAACGGAGCGTTTCAAGCTATGACGGATACGACTACAGGACGATCGGCGAGCTTGCCGACAGGGTGATACTGATGGCCCATGACTATGGCGCCAAACGGCTTACGCAGGCAGAGGCGGACCGCGGCGTGACGCTGACTCCTCTCACGCCGATCGAGGATGTGTACTATGCGCTCCAGGCTATCACCGATCCTGTGTCAGGGGTACAGGACAAGAGCAGGATAATGCTCCAGTTATCGTTCGACTGGGTGGTCTGGAAAAAGCAGGACGGCAAAACTCTCAACCAGGTGCCTCTCAGGTACAACCTCGAAAACTTCATGAAGCTGCTGGACAGCGGCAGGGAGATATCTTTCCATTATCATGACGATTATGAGAACCCGTATCTGAAATATACCGATACTGAGACCGGAGTCGAGTACATTGTCTGGTATGAGGATAAAAGGAGCGTCTCGGCAAAGGTAGGATTGGCAAGGTACTTTGGTATCGGCGGCATATCCCTTTGGAGGCTCGGCCTGGTACCGGACCGTGAGGATGACGGGCAGAACAGCTTCGGGATGGATGTCTGGCAGTGGCTGATGGCCGAACTTGGACGTTGATGCCTCAGAGCGGCAGCTTTATGACGTCACCTTCGTAGATGGTACTGTCTTTCAGCCCGTTGATTTCCCTGATCTTTTCTATGTAACGGCGTATCTCGGTATTGCCCCTGTATGCTTTTGCAAGATCCCAGAGTGTATCTCCCCTCTTTACCACGACCGTCTCGTAGTTTTCCCCGGAATCTGCGCCGTTGACGGCGACAGCAAATACCAGGACGCACAGCAGGACCGTCAGCATCACCAGGAACGTACAGAAACGCCTGCGGTTTTTAAGTACATATCTGTGCTTTTTTAATGTGTCTCTCTGTTTCATGGTCTGATCCACCCGATCCAGAACATTTGTTCCGTTAAGATTATACACGAACAGGTGTTCTGTGTCAATATGTTTTTCGAACATTTGTTTGACAATTGCCTGTTTATTTAATATAATGGGACTGGTGGATAAAATTACTGGGCAACAGTACCAAAGAGGGGTGTGGCCGATGAGCAGGAAGCTTACCGAAAAACAGCAGCAGATACTTGATTTCGTGAACAAACAGGTGGAAGAAAAGGGTTATCCCCCGTCGGTGCGGGAAATTTGCAGCGCAGTCGGATTCAAGTCTACTTCCACGGTCCACGGCTATCTTGAAAAGCTCAGGAAAAACGGTCTGATAGCCAAGGATCCGACGAAACCCAGGGCCATCAGGGTAATCGGGGGGACAAGGAAGACGGCCCGCAACGTAAGCGAGCCGGTAAAGGATCATTATTCGGGGAAAGAACTGGTCGACGTGCCGATAGTAGGCAAAGTCACAGCCGGCCAGCCCATCCTTGCTGTCGAGAATATCGAAGACACATTCCCGCTGCCGGTCGATTTCGTCCAGAATTCCACCGCTTTCATGCTCAGGGTCCGGGGAGACAGCATGGTAGAAGCCGGGATCCTCGACAATGACCTCGTCCTTGTAAAACAGCAGTCCACTGCCAGCAACGGCGATATAGTGGTGGCGCTGATAGGCGATGAAGCGACCGTCAAGACGTTTTACAGGGAAAAGGACCATGTCAGGCTCCAGCCACAGAACAGGTACATGGATCCAATCATCGTCCGCGACGATTTGACCATACTGGGAAAGGTGACGGGCGTCTTCAGGAAACTGTGACGGACCTGCCGTCCGGCTGTTGCCCGGTGTCAGCTGTTCCCTGCCGGTTATTCCTTGTTGTCGTTGAAAATAAAGTTGACCAGTTTCATCGGGCTTATCGTGGATATTGCGTGTTTATATACCAGTTGCTGCCTTCCGTCGGTATCCAGTATGACGGTGAAGTTGTCAAAGCCCTTTACCGTGCCCTTCAGTTGGAAACCGTTCGTAAGGTAGATGGTCACCGGAAGATGTTCTTTTCTTACCTGGTTCAAAAATACATCCTGCAGATTGATATTTGGTTTGTTCACCTGACAATCCTCCTCGATCATATATCCTTACTGCCGGACTATCCCCGGAGCAAGGATCATTTTAATTCTACAAGATTATTCCAAACGTTTCAATACAATGATGGATAATTTTCTCTGCAGCCTCTCTGTAATCGGTATCTTCGTCCATGTCCAGCCAGGTTATTTCCCGGATCTGCCTGAACCATGTCATCTGCCTTTTGGCATAACGCCTCGTGTTGCGTTTCAGTATTTCAACGGCTTCCTCCAGCGAACACTCCCCTTTCAGGTATGGCAATATTTCCTTGTAGCCAATGGCCTGCATCGCGGTGCCTTTTCTGTCAAAGCCCATTTCGACCAGCCGCCTGGCTTCTTCGACCAGTCCTTTCCTAATCATGTCGTCGACCCTTCGGTTTATCCGCCTGTACAGCCTGTCCCTGTCCCATCTCAGTCCAAAGACGATATACCTGTATGGCGGCGGTTCGAGCCTCGACATCCTTATGTGTTCCGATATCGTCTTTTTGGTATGCGTGTAGACCTCGATCGCCCTGATGATCCTCCTGATGTCGTTTTCATGTATCCTTCCGGCTGCTTCAGGATCGATCCTGACGAGCTTTTCATAAAGGTACCTGTTCCCCTTCTGCTCTGCTTCGGCCCTGAGGGATTCTCTCAGGCTCTCGTCACATATGGTTTCTGAGAAGTTTATGTTGTAGATCAGGGAATTTATGTAAAGCCCGGTTCCTCCTGCAACAATGGGACGGCGGCCCTCCCTGATGATATCCGCGATGCATTCCAGGGCCCGTTCCCTGTACCTGGCAACACTGTAACTCTCGTCCGGATCCACCTCGTCGATCATGTAATGCCTGATACCTGCCATCTCTTCATCATCAGGCTTAGCAGTCCCTATATCCATGTACCTGTAGATCTGCATCGAGTCGGCGGAAACTATGCTTCCGTTTATGAGCCTGGCCAGTTCGACGGACAAGCGGGTCTTCCCTGACGCGGTTGGACCTGCTATCACTATTACAGGTTCCATCCCTGTCGTCCCCCTCCTATCTGACAATTGTAACCAGCAGTTTTTTAAATTATACTATCCGCTTGAACAATTTTTCCAGGTCGTAACGCCTTATCCTGTATATCGCAGGACGTCCATGGGGACATGTATACGGGTTTTCCAGCGACGCCAGGTCGGAAAGCAGCGCCTTTATCTCGATCTCATCGAGCTTATCATGCGCCTTGACAGCGGATCTGCAGGCCAGCCTGTAAAGCGCTTCGTCAGCTATGAGGCTCCTGTCTGAGCCGTCCTGTTTCATAACGAAGTCCAGCAGGTCGGTGAAACACTCCCTGATACTCATGTTTTCGTCGATGAGCGGCGCCGACCTGATGATAACGGAATTCATACCGAAACTTTCGAATGAAAATCCCAGCTTTTCAAAAAAAGCTGCTTCACTCATTGCAAATTCATATTCACTGGCCGTAAGATCGACATGGATCGCCGACAACAGCATCTGTGATATGGGCCTGTCCTGCTGATAGGCTTTTTTGAGTCTTTCATACCTGATCCTTTCATGGGCTGCATGCTGGTCCAGGAGAAAAACTTCGTCGGTGCCCTCGAGCAGGATATAGGTGGAAAACAATTGTCCTACGATCCTAACATTATCGAAAAGCCCCGGGATATCGACAGTCCCGGCGGTATCCTTCACATATCCGGCGTCATGCAGCTTTACCGGGGCATCCGGCCCGCTCTCATAGATCCCGTCCTGCCTGTCCCTTTGATCATCCCCGGCATCCGTAACATGCAGGTCCGGAGTTTTATCGTCCGTCCCGACTCGGATATCCCCGGTCCTGTCTTCTGCAGGCTTTGCATCCTCTGTTTCATTTCCCCGGAAATCCGGTATCCACGTATCCCTTTCCGGGTACCTGCCCGATGTCGCTTCCCGGTATCTGCGGTCCGGTTCATTCCTGACAAGTTCGAATTCCTGCTGCGTATATGCCTGTGTTTGTGTATATGATGCCGTGGACACAGTTCTCCCGGAGGCACTGCCGTAGTCAGCACCGGTGCCGTTTTCCGGGTATCCGGCTATGCCGGCCTGTGCTTTCGAAGAGGAATGCCCGGTACCCGTTCCATGCCCTGTTCCGGCATCGGGACCCGTGCTTTTTTCAGTACCTGGCAGCGTCCTGACAGAAGCCTGGGACAAAAGTGCATTCTTCACGGCGTGATATACCGCCCTGAAGATTTCCTGCTCATTTGAGAATTTGACTTCCAGTTTCGACGGATGCACGTTGACGTCGACTTTTGACAGATCTGTCACGATATCGAGCACTATGAACGGGTGCCTGCCTTTCATCAGGAATGTCGCATAAGCCGCATCGATGGCTGAAGTGACGGTCTTGTTCCTGATATACCTTCTGTTTATGTATACTGACTGGTTCGACCTGCCTGCCCTGGCAGTCTCGGCAAGCCCGGCATATCCGACAACGCTTATGCCTCCGTCTTCATAATCGACTCTTGCAAGATGTTTTGCCGTTTCCGCTCCATAAATGCTGAAAATCACGCTTTTCAGGTCCCCGTTGCCAGGAGTGTGCAGTACCTTGCGGCCGTTGTTCACAAGGGTGAAGGATATCTCAGGATGCGACATCGCTATCCGGTTCAGGATATCAGCAGCATACCCTGCTTCCACGGAATCTTTTTTCAGGAACTTGTACCTTGCAGGTGTATTGAAAAAAAGTTCGCTCACAGTTATGGAAGTACCTGCAGGACAGCCCGCAGGCCTGATTTCATCCACAACGCCGCCGGTGACCGTGACACATACGCCCTGCACGCTGTCATGTGTCCTGGTCATCATCTTCACCTTAGAAACGGCGGCTATGCTGGCCAGGGCCTCGCCGCGGAAACCCATGGTCGCTATCGATCCGAGATCGTCAGCCCGCCTTATCTTGCTGGTGGCATGGCTCTCGAAAGCCATTGCCGCGTCGTCCTCCGACATGCCGCATCCGTTGTCGGTCACCCGTATGAAGGAAATGCCGCCGTTTCGTATCTCTACGTTTATAACGGTCGCACCGGCATCGATGGAATTCTCCACGAGTTCTTTCACCACCGATGCAGGCCTCTCTGCCACCTCGCCGGCGGCTATCTTGTTGACGGTATTCTCATCCAGTATGATTATCTTTCCCATATTCAACCCTTCCTGGCTTTAAGCTGCAGCCTGTACAATACATTGAGGGCGTCGAGCGGCGTAAGGGTCGATATATCCACTGATCTGAGCTCTTCCATTACCTCTTCCGTGATTTTGCTTTCAGGATCCTCGGGTATGAAGAACTCGACCTGGCCTTCAGGAGCTTTCCTCCTGTTTCGCGCCCTCTTTTTGCTGATGTCTGCTGCCTCGAGCTCCTTCAGCAGTTCCCTGGCGCGTTCAGTCACCAACTGCGGGAGCCCCGCGAGCTTTGCCACCTGTATCCCGTAACTGCCGTCGGCTCCTCCCCGGATTATCTTCCTCAGGAATATGATGTCGTCTCCCTCTTCCCTCACTGCGATGCAGTAATTCTTGACGCCCGGAAGCTTGCCTTCCAGTTCGGTCAACTCGTGGTAATGGGTGGCGAACAGCGTCCTGCT
>DGEQ01000005.1:0-1143 GCA_002386045.1 Hungateiclostridiaceae bacterium UBA3922
TCAATGCCGTATATTTATACAGCCTGGGAAGATGGATCCGGCTCGACGCCAGGGGAAACCACGAAGGAGTCAACGCACAGTTCTCAACCGGCAAAGAGATACTGGCGTTTCCTGTACAGCCGGAACTTGGGGAAGAAGACGGCTTGATTATTTATCCCGGGCCGTCGCATAATGTAATTGAGGCTTTGACAAAATCGAAAACACTGTTTGATCTGATGGAAAATCTTCCATACGAAATCTGACCCCTGCGGCATATGCCGATCCCGACGTACCATATGCATCGATACAGTGCCCCATCGTGATGTGGCCGCAGTTATCGGATGAAACATCCAATCTGACAGGACAGGAGGAGAATCATATGCTCAACACCACGGATGAATTGCTGGAGCAGGCCGGCAGAACCATTCTTTTCACAGCGGCAAGGCCGGATATAGTGATGGAAAAAGGCCAGGGAATGTATCTTTGGGATACAGACGGCAAAAAGTACCTGGATTTCATCGGCGGCTGGGCCGTCAATTGCCTGGGGCACTGTCCCGGCGTTATTGCCGACGCGCTGAACAGGCAGGCATCCATGCTTATCAACGCCAGTCCGGCTTTCTACAACAGGCCCATGATCGAGTTCGCAAAACTGCTGACAGACATATCCTGCTTTGACAGGGTATTTTTCAGCAGTACGGGAGCGGAAGCAAACGAAGGCGCCGTAAAGCTCGCCAGGAAATACGGCGCAAAGTTCCTAGGCGGCGCCTATGAGATAGTCACGGCCGTAAACGGTTTCCACGGTCGTACTCTTGCGATGATGTCGGCTACGGGCAAGAAGCACTGGGAGGATCTCTTCAAACCCAAACTGCCCGGTTTCGTACATGTGCCGTTCAACGACATCGATGCTGCGGCAGCAGCGGTAAATGAGAATACATGCGCGATAATGATCGAGCCTGTACAGGGCGAAGGCGGCGTGAACCTGGCAGATGACGGATACATCGCAGGACTGCGCAGATTGTGCGACGAAAAGGGCATTTTGCTTATCTTTGACGAGGTCCAGACAGGTATAGGCAGGACGGGCAAAATGTTTGCTTACCAGCATTACGGCATCGAGCCGGACATAATGACGCTGGCCAAGGGAATAGGCGGAGGTTTCCCGCTTTC
>DGEQ01000005.1:1435-6420 GCA_002386045.1 Hungateiclostridiaceae bacterium UBA3922
AAGGAACTGTCGGAGAAATATCCGCTTAGAAACATAAGGGGCAGGGGCCTGCTCATAGCCTTCGACCTGCCCGACGCGTCCGGTGAAAAAGTGGTGTCGGCATGCCTTGATGAAGGTCTTATACTGAACTCGCCAAGACCTGCGACCATCAGGCTCATGCCTCCGCTTACAGTAATGAAGCAGCACGTTGACGACATGCTGGATATACTGTCCAGGGTACTCGGTAAGATTTACTGATCAGCAGTACCGGCCAACTGTACCTTCGGCTGAAAAAGACAACCAACGGCTGCAGGCGCTCCGGCGACGCTATATATATTAGCCCGGCAGTCAGCAGTTGGTAATCTGCAGCCGGAAGCCTGCAGTCACGGGCTGTATGGCGCTGTTCATGGCAGGATATGTTGCCGTCAGTCCAGCCAGGCTGATGATGCTTTGCCTGCTGCCCGCCAGCGTGTATACAACGGTAGAATAGAAAAAGGGCTGTACCGGTTTCTGCGCCGGACTGCCCTTTTACTACGCCGATCAATACTTTTGCTATGCCGATCAGTATATGTCCCGGGAAATATCACGTCCTGAAAAACAACTCTGAAAAACGACTCTGTGCAATGATCGCCGTAATTTTTAATGATCACCATTTGCCCTTATTCATATGGCCCTGCATTTCCGCTTTTGATCTCTGCTTGATTATCTTCGCCTCTTTGACGGCTGCCTTGAACAGCGCGACGCACGGCGGATCAAGGTCGAGTTCGATGCCTTCCTGTGACAGTGCAATGATCCTCTCAGCCAGTCCCACGATCTCCATGTGGATATCATTTGTTCTTTCAGACTTGAGTATCTTCTCTGCGTCCTCATCACTGAGCGCGTTGAACTTTTCCCTGGGCGCTCCGCATTTCGGACAGGCTTCAGGCGCCTCATCCCCTGCATGTACAAACCCGCACACACTGCATCTCCAGAGTTTCTGCATCGATCATCATCCTTTCACAAATTTGGAAATTGAAAAATTGGACATCATTTTATATATACCCTTAAAGCAGCCTCGTTAACATCACGATCCCGCGAAATACTTATCCATTGTTCCAAAATGCCTTCATCCACGGCCTCCAAAGCATATTCGCTCAAACGTGTCTGCTCGAATGCAGCCTTTCACTCAAGCGTGACCTTCGCATTGAGCGGCATTACCTGGATCCACGTCTGCCCGCGGTTCAGCATGATCGGCTCCCCGTTCTCATACGTATACATGGTCTGCGAGCTTCTCGTCTCCTTTGACCAGTTTATCCTGTACACCCGCCCGCACGTGATGAAATACCCTTTTCCGGTCCCGGTGGTCTGCATGTCCTGCCGGCCGGCATAATCGCCCTCTATGGTCCAGTTGCGCATATGAAGTACTATTATGTTCTTCGCATCAAGCTGCTTCCCCGAGACCCTTTCCATGTGTTCCTTGCCGTACCTGAACCTCTTGTATGTGCCGGTTTCGCTGTCGTAATCGTACCTTACTGTCATGGAAGGATATTTCAGTTCCACGATCGCTGCACTATCGCCGCCTTCCGGCACGACATCCTTCCCCAGCTCACTGTAGTCGAACGGGAACCCGACATCCGTAGTGTCGTGGTACTTCCGCCTTTCCGCGTATTTTTTCAGTTTCTCCATCGAAGTGTATGAATCCTGCCAGTTTCCCGGATCCTTTGTCAGGTCCCAGAAGACGTCCGGGCCAAGGACCAGCCCGTCTATCGCGTTGATTCCCAGCTTTTTTATATCTGCGCCTGCCTGCGGACTTCCGCCGTAGTGGACATAGATGGCATCATATTCCATGCTGAAGTCGAGGAAATAGTGCCTTGCGCTCCTGACCGGCCCTATCATCTCCGGCTCAGTACCCCAGAACACCGGCATCAGCCGCGTAAGTCCCCCTTCAACGATGACTTCGTACACTATTTGCGCCTTGTCCAGGCCGCCCTGCGGCAACACCCTGGAACCCTGGTTGTCTATCATCACGGCCACAGGCCTTACTCCTGTGAACGGCAGTGAGTAATCGTCTTCTGCAGGCGCCTCCGGTCCGGCAGGTTGATCCGCCGCTCCTTGCTGCTCCTGTGCAGGCTGCCCCACGTTCCCTTCAAAAAGCTCGGGCAGGGTCGTCTCAACAACTACCGGCTGCAAATCCTGTTCCGTTGTTTTCGCCCCGCAGCCGCAGACGGAAGCTGTCAGCATCACCGTTGCCAGGCACAGGGCAAGTCCTTTTTTCATCTGTTTACCTCCGGGATCATTAGTCGGATAATATATAATTCTATCCGTTGTTTGCAAATCCTCTTAAGTATTGGATTTTAAGTGCCGAAATTTATAGCAGGGACCGGTATGGCACCCGGATAAGCGCGGGGCGGCAGGTTTGTTAGAAGTATGACAAAAAAGGGAAATAAAGAAGTAACGATGCTGCAACGGGAGAAATGCAGATGACGCCACAGGATATAGTGGTTGGGACGAGGCTCGAACTTGAAATACTGGGCGATGATGGCGAAAGGATCGGCAACGTATACGTCAGCCAGCTCCTTGAACACCAGGATGACGGGACGATAGTGATTTCAGCACCGATTTCCGGGTCGAGGCTGGTTTATGTGCCGGACGGCATCACGATCCGCCTGACCTTTGTCGATCCGGTCCAGGGAGTACTCGGGTTCAGGGCGGTCGTCGATTCCAGGGAATACAGGGGGAAAGTCGCCGTAATCATAGCACAGCCAGGCTCCGAAATCACAAAGGTACAGAGGAGGCACCATTTCAGGCTGGAAATAGTGCTTGACGCCGTCATCATGCCCGCAGATGACGATGCAGCCGTAAAAAACGACAGTGACGGCGGAGCCGCGAAAAAAAGCACTCCGCTCAAAGCGTATACCAGGAACATAAGCGGGTCAGGCGTCTGTATAATAAGCGAAAAGGATTTCCCGAAAAACACGTTGCTCCGGATTGGACTGGAGCTCTCCGACGGCACGCAGATCAGCACAAAGGGCATCGTCGTCAGGTGCCGGGAGATCGAAGCCAGGAAAAGCAGGTGCTATGAACTGGGCATCAAGTTCACCGATATCGCCGAAAAAGACCAGGACAGGCTCATCCGTTATATTTTCCAGCAACAGCGGCTGATCCTGAAAAAGGACAGGGAAAGAGAACAATAAATGGAACTGTCGAAATAAAGGACCATCGGACTGATCCGATGGTCCTTTATCTGACTTTCTCAATACATTGTCCTGTAATCAATTACTTGCAGTTTTGCGGAACTTCAGTCAGTTCTCTTCGTCTTCGTCTTCAAACTCTTCTTCCAGTCGCGCCTGGAATTCCTCGAATACTTCCTCGAGTTCGTCGTCGTCCTCTATCGTCACGAAAGCGTCCTCTCCGTCTTCACCGTGCTCGACCCTGAGGATCACGATCTCTTCCTCTTCCACTTCATCGTCTTCCTCTTCCGCGAGCGGTACCAGTATAACGTATTCGTTCCCATTCATTTCGATAGTATCGATATGTTCAAATTCGACTTCTTCACCGTCTTCATCGACCAGGACAACTATATCGTCTCTTTCTGCATCCATGGCATTCACTTCCTTTCCTATACTACCGTACCATACTACAATAACCTTAATTTCTCATACTGTCAAGATATCCCTGCAATATGAAAACTGCGGCGATCCTGTCTACGGATTTTTTCTTTTTCGAAGTCTTCATCCCGACCTCGTGCATCATGCGGTTGGCTGCCACCGTCGTGAGCCTCTCGTCCCACTGTACCACCTCGAGGCCGGTCATCCTGGCAAGAAGTTCGCCGAACTCGATGGCCTTCTGTGCACTGGGCCCAATGGTCCCGTTCATGTTTTTCGGCAGGCCGATCACGATCTTGCCGACACCGTACTGTACGGCAAGCTGCCTGATCCTTTCGGCATCCTGTTCAGCCGTACCTTTCCGTTGGATCGTTTCCAGCCCCTGCGCCGTCCAGCCCAGCGGATCGCTGACAGCGATACCGATTCTACTGTCTCCAAAATCTATGCCCATTATTCGCATAAAAACCTCCCGTCCCAGCTCAGCATATCTTTATCGCAAACTGGGGGCATGCGCCCGAACAGTAGCCGCAAAGCACACATTTTTCGGGATCCGGCACCGCCTTCCCGCTGATCACCGAAAGCGCCTTCTGTCCGCACCTTTCCGCACACTTGCCGCAACCCGTACACCAGTAGTCTATGTGGAGCCGCTTTTCTCTCATGGCTGCCGCTTCCTTCAGATTCCCGGGTATCTCGCGCCCTTCGAATTTGAGGACGTTCATCTCCACTTCATCGATGCTCTGCATGCCAACAGCGATGGAATGCACATAGGGCAGTCCAAGCACGAAGTCCATGCATTCGTCATATGACCTCAGGAGATTGCCGCCTCCCAGCGGCTTCATGCTGTAAACACCCTTCCCGCAGTCATAAGCCGCTTTGACGGCTTCCAGCATTTCACTGATGCTCCCGTCACCTATGCCGATGCCGGTTATGTTAACAAGGGGGTGCACTACATCGATCTCGGGCATTTCACATATCGCCCGCACCACCTCGATATTGTGAGTAGAGACGCCGACCGCCCTTATCCTGCCCTTCTCACGCTCGTTCAGATAGTATTCGAGCGCTTCCCGGTGTCCCCTGAGCGTCAGCCTGGACTCCTGCTCGTGGAGCAGGAAAATGTCCAGCACGTCCATGTCGAGCTCTTTCCTGGCCTTCTCGACGCTTTCGGCCGCGCCCTCGGCCGAATAGGCGTAAGACTTTGAAGCTACGACGGGTTTCCTGCCGGACCCCTTTAACGCCTCGCGGATATGCCCGTAGGTACCATAAAGCTCGGCGGTATCTATGAAATTTACCCCTCTCTCGAGGGCTGCCCTTATGACCGCCGCTCCTTCCCTTACCGTCATGTTTTTCTGGAGCGGACCGATCACCAGCGCCCCGAAACACAGCCTCGAAACCTTCAGCCCTGTTTTTCCCAGTTCAACATAT
>DGEQ01000005.1:6640-13732 GCA_002386045.1 Hungateiclostridiaceae bacterium UBA3922
TCGTCCCGTTCAAGCCTTCGTATGACGCTCCTCGCATTAAGATGATTGGTGATGTATGTAGGATCTCCCGAAAGGATATAGCCAACGAGCTGATTGATCGGATTATAGCCTTTCTCGTTCAGGGCTTTGTAAACCGTGAACAGTATGTCCCGTGCTTCGTTCTCCTTGTCCTTGTCCATTTTGAACATCATGGTTTCGCTTGCCGCCATCATCAACACTCCCCTGCCATCATGCAATGCCCGGCATGTGCCCGGCTGTACGGAAAACGTACGTTTGACGTGAACACTATTATATTATAACATACGGGGATTATATTCAAGTCGTCTGCCCCAAACAATCAGACCTCACCGGAAATGAAGTCGTTTTCTGCTTCCACGAGCCTGGTCGGAAGGATATTTCCCACAACACCGGCGTCGCCTTTCGACAGCACCCTAATATAATTCGGCGTGAGGCCTTCATACCAGCCTTTCCGGTCCCTGTCCTCCTGCTCGTACAGGACGGGCATTACCCGGCCGAGGAAGCTACTGTTGAATTCAAGCTGGCACCTGTCCGACAGCTCGATGAGCCTTTCGCTCCTCTCCTCCTTGACCCTGCCGTCCACCTGGTCACTGCGCCGGGCCGCCGGCGTCCCCTTCCTCGGGGAATACTTGAAAACGTGCATCTTCGCGAAGCGTATCTTCTCCAGGAACCTGTACGTCGTTTCGAACTCTTCGTCCGTTTCGCCCGGGAAACCCACCATGACATCCGTTGTGACCGACACATCCGGTATTTTATCCCTCAGCAGATCCACTGCCTTTGCGTATTCAGCCGTGGTGTACTTCCTGTTCATCCTTTTGAGCGTCTCGTCACAGCCGCTCTGCAGAGAAATGTGGTAATGGGGGCATAGCTTCTCCAGCCGGGCTGCTTCGGCGACGAATCCCTCGGTTATCATCGTCGGCTCCAGCGATCCAAGCCTTATCCTCTCGATCCCGTCGACATCGTGGACCATCCTGATGAGGTCGGGCAGCCTGATCTGACCCAGGTCGAGGCCGTAGGAAGCTATATGGATGCCTGTCAGCACGACTTCCCTGAACCCGGCCTCCACAAGCCTGCGCACTTCGCCGAGGACTTCCTCTGCAGGCCTGCTGCGTATCGGCCCTCTTGCGTAAGGTATTATACAGTACGAGCAAAACTGGCTGCACCCGTCCTGGACTTTCATTATCGCACGGGTGCGGCTCTTGTACTTTTCGATGCTGAGGTCCTCAAACGAGTACTCTTTCATGATATTCCCGACCGCGGTTATCCTGCCTCCGCCGTTGAGGAATTCCTCGACATACTCGGGCAGCCTGCGCCTCTCGGCGGTCCCAACGATTATATCGACCTCGGACATGCTCTCAACTTCTTCCTTCGCGGTCTGCGGGTAACAGCCGACGGCTACCACCACCGCATTCCTGTTCCTCTGTTTCGCGCGCCGTATCGCCTGGCGGGATTTCCTCGAACTGAGGCCCGTCACGGTACATGTATTGATGACATAGACATCCGCGGCCTCCTCGAAATCGACCACGGCATAGCCCGCTTTTTCGAAGGCCTCTGCCATTGCTTCCGTTTCGTACTGGTTCACCTTGCATCCAAGAGTGTAAAATGCTGCTTTTTTCACGATTCCTCCAATATGGCTCCCGATTTCCTTCTATTCCGCGTAACCCGGTGTAATTTCACATATTTTTAACGTTCTCGTAATTGACTTGTTACCAATTACAGGATATTATTTAGATAATCCCGTATATATAGTATATACCAACCTTTAGGGCAAAGGAGGCGGCACCATGAAATCATTCAATATTATGCTCAAAACAATAAACGATGTCAAAGACTTTGTAAATATAGCAAACAAATATGATTTTGATATCGACCTTACATCAGGACGTTATGTTGTCGATGCAAAGTCCATAATGGGCATTTTCAGCCTCGACTTCAACAAACCGATCAGAGTAGACGTGCACTCGGACGACTGCCAGGAATTTTGCAAAGAGATCCGGCCTTTCCTTGTCGAGGAATAAATACCCGGTCTGCTTCATTGATCGAACGCTGTACACTGTGCAGGAAACCCGCAGTGCGGGGGATGCAGTTCCGAAACATATCGACCCGGCGATACGTTCAGCCGGGTTTTTTGATGCGCCATCAAATCTCCGGACGCAGTGGATCCCCTTCCAGGATATCAGCAGCCGTTTCTTCGCTGTACACCTCGATGCCGTTCCTGATGAGGAGTTCGGCGGCCACGCCATTTCCGGGTATCGTTTTCCCGCTGAATGTGCCGTCATAGATCCGCCCGGCACCGCAGGACGGACTTCTTGCTTTCAGTATCGCCTTTTTCGCTCCGCAGGCCTTTGCAATCTTCAGGGTTTCATATGCGCCTTTTATGAATTTTTCAGTCATGTCCGCCCCGGTCCAGCTTATGACGGCGCACCTGCCGTCGAGCACATCGCCGCCGTCGCCGCCGGCTATCTCGCATGGGTCCCTCGGCGTCGGACATCCGCCGAGCTGTTCCGGGCACACCGGGATGACCTTCCCCTCCTCCGCCAGCTTCATGAGCTTCTCATGGCAGAAGCATCCCCCGTCATAGCGGGTGCTTATGCCGAGCAGACACGCGCTTACGACGTACATTCGATCCTCCCTTTACATGTTCCTCGATGACAAAGTCGATCTGCCTTGATTCCACGTCTGCCTTTACCAGCAGCACACGGACAGGATCCCCTATCCTGTAGATTTTGCCGGTCCGTTCTCCTATGAGCATGTAACGCTTGTCATCATATATATAGTAATCATCATTCATGTCACTGATCCTGACAAGCCCCTCGACGGTGTTTTCAAGTCCGACGAACATCCCGAACGAAGTGACGTTGGATATTATGCCGTCGAATACCTCACCGACCCGCTGCTTCATATATTCGACCTTCTTCAGGTCCTCAGTCTCCCGCTCCGCTTCATCCGCGGCCCGCTCCCGCTCGGAGCATTTCCTCGCTATTTCCGGTATCACCTCAGACAATTTCTCTTCCCGCTCTTCGGAAAATCCGCCTTTCAACTGCTCCTTTATGAGCCTGTGTATGATCAGGTCCGGGTACCTGCGGATTGGCGACGTAAAATGGCAGTAGTACCTTGCGGCAAGGCCGAAATGGCCGACGTTCTGGTGGCTGTACCTGGCCTTCGCCAGGGACCTCAGCATCACCGTGCTCACTATCAGTTCCTCGCGTTTGCCCTTCACTCGCTCAAGCACGTCCTGCAGCGCACCGGGATGTATGTTGTGCAGGCCTTTCAACGGGTATCCCAGGTTTTTGGCAAACTCGGCGAATGCAGCTATCTTTTCGCTGTCGGGTTCTTCGTGTATCCTGTAGACGAAAGGCATCCCGGTCCAGAAGAAATGCTCGGCAACGGTCTCGTTGCACACGAGCATGAACTCCTCTATGATCCTGTTGGCTATGGTGATCTCGTAGCGCTTCACGTCAATGGGTTTCCCGTTTTCGTCGAGTATCACCTTCGCCTCGTCGAAGTTGAAATCCATGGCGCCCCTTGCCATCCGCCTCGCACGCAGTATGAGCGCCAGTTCCTTCATCGTCCTGAAATCCCCGACCAGGTGGCTGTACCGCTCGGCCAGTTCCCTGTCCCCTTCCTCAAGGATCTTATATACATCCGTGTATGTCATCCTCTCCACGGACCTGATCACGCTTTCGAAAATCTCGTGCCTGATCACTTTCCCGCTGTGGTCGATGTCCATCATGACCGTGAATGCCAGCCTGTCCACGCCGGGGTTCAGGCTGCATATCCCGTTGGACAGCTTCGCCGGCAGCATCGGTATGACCCTGTCGGCAAGGTAAACGCTGGTGCCCCTTTTCAGGGCTTCCCTGTCCAGCGGCGTACCTTCCCTGACATAATAGCTGACGTCAGCTATATGGACGCCAAGCCTGTAATTGCCGTCGGGGAGCACCTCGATGGACACGGCGTCGTCGAAGTCCTTCGCATCTTCGCCGTCGATAGTGAAGAGCCTGAGATCCCGCAGGTCCCGTCTTCCCTTCACCATGTCTTCGGTAACCGTGTCGGGGATCTTTTCAGCCTGCGCCATCACATCGTCGGGAAACGTTTCGGTCAGGTCATATGCTTTCATTATGGACAGGATATCGACCCCGGGCTCCCCGCTGTTCCCTATGATCTCGACTATCTTTCCTTCGGCGTTGCGCCTTCCGTCGGGCCATTTCACGATCTCCGCGACAACCTTCTGTCCTGGCCTGGCGCCGTTCGTCTCGTCTTTCGGTATGAAGATGTCCCCGTGGATCTTCCTGTCGTCAGGCACCACGAAGCCGAAGTATCTGCTGCTTTCGAACGTGCCGACGACCCTGGTCACTGCACGTTCGAGTATCTTTACGACTTCGCCCTCGGCCCTCCTGCCGTCTGTCCCCCTGGATGTTATGCGTACAAGCACCCTGTCATTGTGCATCGCACCTGCCATTCCGTCGGCAGGCACGAAAATGTCGGGGACATTCGGATCGTCAGGTACAAGGAAGCCGTAACCGCGCTCATGGCGCTGGATATGGCCCACGATGAGGTTCATCCTCTCCGCTATCCCGTACCTGTCCTTTTTCGTCCTGTATATAACACCCTCCCGCTCAAGCGATTCAAGTATCTCGGCCAGCTTGCCCCTGTCTTCGCGGGGCACGTCCAGCACCACGGCCAGCTCGCTGAACTTGAGCGGCTTGTATGCCGCTTCCTTCATAAAGGCAATTATCTTGTCCTTCCGTTCCTGTAATATATCCATCTATCTCCTCCTGTTGTATTTCCCGTCTCCTGCTGCATTTCCATGTACTTTCCGTCCTGTTGCCAGGGTACCCGGTTTTGTCCGGTCCTCTATTATTATCCCGGTTTGGTATGGTTTTAAACTAAAAACGAGGGTTTCAAGCCCCCGTTTCCCCAAATGTGCCTGTTCCCTCCATGGATCCCAGTTTCCATCTGCATACTGATGGCCAGTGGTCACCCTGCATCAAAAAAGACCATGCATTTCTGCACAGTCTTTTTTCATCTTCACTCACAGGATGAGGACCAGTACTGCCGATGTGATTATGAATGCTACCGCAACCACGGATGTATATTTGCTCAGTATGGCGTCCAGCGTCCTGCCCTTGTTTTTACCGAAAAACGTCTCCGCTCCGCCTGCGATCGTGCCTGACAGTCCTGCCGACTTGCCCGACTGAAGAAGCACTATGACGACCAGCGAGATCGACAGCAAAATATGCAGGATCATCACGATTATCTGGCCTGCGTTCAAAAGACAACACCTCCCGAAAAATCAACAAAAAACATTGTAGCACATATCCCGGGAAAAAACAAGCATTATATCTACCTGTTCTTCAGGTTGAACCATGCATCCAGCCCGGGATAGATCGCCGATGTGCCCAGTTTTTCCTCTATCCTGAGCAGCTGGTTGTACTTTGCGACCCTGTCCGTGCGTGAAGGCGCCCCGGTCTTGATCTGTCCGGAATTGGTCGCGACTGCGATGTCGGCAATGGTAGTGTCTTCCGTCTCGCCGGACCTGTGGGAGGTAACCGCCGTATATCCGGCCCTGTTTGCCATCTGGATGGCATCGAGCGTTTCGGTGAGCGTGCCGATCTGGTTGACTTTTATGAGTATGGAGTTGGCAACCCCCATTTCGATTCCTTTTTTGAGCCTTTCGGTATTGGTCACGAACAGGTCGTCTCCGACAAGCTGGATCTTGTCGCCAAGCTTTTCGGTCAGCATCTTCCAGCCTTCCCAGTCATCCTCAGCCACGCCGTCCTCGAGCGATATGATCGGGTATTTGTTTGCAAGGTCGGCCCAGAATTCCACCATTTCCTCGCGGGTCTTGACTACATTGCTCTTCCAGAAATGGTATGTGCCGTCTTCCCTGTACATTTCCGTCGCTGCCGCGTCGATAGCGATGCGGAAGTCGTCACCGGGCCTGTAGCCAGCTTTCTCGATAGCCTCGAGTATAGCCTTTATCGCTTCCTCGTCATTCTTCAGGTCAGGTGCAAAACCGCCCTCATCGCCGACCGCCGTCGAGTATCCCTTGTCACCCAGCACCTTCTTCAGGTTGTGGAATACCTCGGCGCACATCATCAGCGCATTTCTGAAGCAGTCGGCCCCGACAGGCATTATCATGAACTCCTGGATGTTGACGCTGTTGTCTGCATGCTTGCCGCCGTTTATGATGTTCATCATCGGTACCGGCAGGGTTTTTGCGTTCACGCCGCCGATATACTGGTAAAGGCTCAGCCCGAGCGCTTCAGCCGCTGCCTTGGCAACTGCCAGCGATACCCCGAGGATCGCGTTGGCGCCAAGCTTGCTCTTGTTGTGGGTGCCGTCCAGCGCGATCATTTTCCTGTCTATCGTCACCTGGTCGAACACATTCATGCCCTCGATCTCGGGAGCCAGGACCTCGTTTACGTTCTTGACCGCGTTCAGTACGCCTTTTCCGAGGTATCTGCCCTTATCGCCGTCCCTCAGTTCGACCGCCTCGAACGCGCCGGTCGATGCTCCCGACGGAACGGCAGCGCGTCCCACGAAACCTCCTTCGGCTATGACTTCGACTTCGACTGTCGGATTGCCTCTTGAGTCAAGTATTTCACGTCCAAATACGCTTTCGATTTCCAGGTACTGTTTCATAACCCATACTCCTTTCATTCCCTTTATATTAGGATGATTCTTTCACTGATATGATGCGAATATCCGGCTGCTACATTCCACATTATACCACCACCGGAAGTGCATGTCCACGATGATGAAAACATCCTTTATATTTTACCCGGTAAAAACACAAATCCTTCATTTGCGAATATTTCCGCCTGTAATCCCGGCATTGGACATTTATTACCGAAGATATGCCTCAGTCACAGCGCACGATCAATTACCCGTAACAGACTTTACTTGAATTTTTGTAACCCCCGTTTCGCAAAATTACAGCTAAAGTCACCTACTTCGCTTTTTCCAATTTACATAATGCTGCTCATGGCTGTATTATGTTGTCTCTTATTGAAATATTTCAATAAAAATAGCATGAAAATCGGACTAAAGTTGAAAAAATGCGCTCACCAG
>DGEQ01000105.1:0-473 GCA_002386045.1 Hungateiclostridiaceae bacterium UBA3922
TTCAGCGGTCTGTATCAGCGAGATCCCGTCCTGGGCGTTCCTCGCCGCCTGCTGAAGTCCCCTGATCTGTGCCCTCATCTTCTCGGAAATAGACAGACCTGCCGCGTCATCTGCAGCGCGGTTTATCCTCTTTCCGGATGAGAGTTTTTCCATGGATTTGCCTGCTGCCGTGTTGGTAACGAAGAGCTGGTTCCTGGTGTTGATCGCAGAAATGTTGTTGTTGATGATCATAAAATCATCATCCTCCTCCTTGAATTTATTACCGGGAATCCATTCCCGGCTGCTGCCGGATGTGCCGGCTCACCCAGGGTTTTTCCTTTCTTCCGTCGGCGCGCGTTTACAACTTCGGAAAAGAAATCCCCCGGTATATATAATATCGGCTATACCGGAGGATCGGTTTAGCGTTTTTTCGACCAGGATCCCGGGGTCATTTGGCCCCCTGGTCCCCATCCGCCTTTTTGAGCGCGGCAAAC
>DGEQ01000105.1:662-11061 GCA_002386045.1 Hungateiclostridiaceae bacterium UBA3922
TGTTCTCCTCGGAGATCTGCAGGAATATTTCCTTCCGGTGTACCGAGACCTCCCTGGGAGCCTTGATGCCGATACGCACCTGGTCGCCCTGTATGTCAAGTACGGTTATTTCGATATTTTCATTTATGATTATGGACTGGTCCTTTTTCCTCGTCAGCACCAGCATCAGCCTTGTCCTCCTGTCTCCGGAGTTCATCCAGTATATAGTGTCGCACACCGTATCTGTCCGTGTCAAGGATAAGCTGCCTTCCCCTGCGGTTTGCGCAGTTGATGACCACCGGAGCCTGCAGGTTCACGGTCATCTTGCTGATATCGTCCGGCACGACCACTATGCAGAATACCGAAACATCTGAGGGCGACTTTATTTCGAGTTCATTGAGGACTTCATCGTCGAGCCTGATCTCGTAGTCTTTCCTGATGACGAACGGATCGACTATGACGAATGCAGGCCTGGGTTCATCTACGCCCTGCATCCATTTGAACGGGGAATCTTCCACGTCGCTGTCTATAAGCACGAACCTCTTCACATTTTCAAAACCCGGTATGCCGTGTTTGAAATTGATGACCTGTTCTTCGCTGATCTCGAGTTCTCCGAAATACCTGGTCTTCAGTACCATTATGACTCCTCCATGCATATTTTGTCAGACGTATCTATCAAACCTGTTCGGTACATACCTCATACTGATCGAAGGGTACTGCGCCATGCTGATCCGTACCCGGGCCGGCGTAAAACTGATCCTGATGTCCGGCGGCGTATACGTGGCCTGCACTCCATTCGACGCCCCCGGCATGTCTCCTGTGACGTTTACCTTGACACCGCCGGTCACCGTTATCTGCGGTCTTGCCTTAGGTATGCAATCGATAACGAATTCCTTTTCAGGGAATGCATCTCTCTCGACGATAGCCGGTATGGGATCCTCAGGGTTCTCGATCGCCGCGATGGCGTCCCCGTCCGCAGAAACCTTTTCAGTGTAAGTCACGGCCTGCCGCATCGCATACTGGCCTTCCTGCCTGGTGAGGTCGACGGGCCCCATCAGCCCCATCGATTTGAAACATTCATACTGGTCGATTACGACCCGTGGCAGTTCCGTATGGACTTCCACCTTTGCCCGCTCGGTGCTGAATTCCAGCCTTGCCTTCCTGGTCCGTATGTCCATGCGGGACGGCGTAGTCGTTATATTAAGTTTTGCAGGTATCCTGCTTATCTCTAGTCCCATACAGTCACCATCCGTGGCAACAAGGTCCGTCCCTGGGTTACATGCGCCGGCAGACCGTCATATCACAGGAACCATCCCGATACGATCATCCTGTCGTACCGTCACCTCAGGAAATCCACAAGCGACGGCATGATTATCCTCGCTCCGCCTGCAAGCGACGCCCTGTATACATTTTCCTCGTTTTTGAGGTTCATTATAGTCTCGGTCATATCCACGTCTTCGTTCTCGCTCATCAGCCTGGTGAAATTGGTGATGTCATTGAGCATCCTGTTCATCGTGAGTTCCAGCCTGTTTATGCGGGCGCCGACGTCTGCCCTGACCCGGAGGACGGTGTCAAGGTTGTCCGAGAAATTCTGCGTCATGTTCCTGATCGCTTCGTAGTCGGCATTGTCGAAGGCCTCTATCAGGTCGTTCATGTCCTGTATGAATTTGCCGGGATTGCCGACCTCGGCATCCGTGATATCCGCGCCGTTATTGAAAAGATCGCCGCCGAGGACGTTAACATTGATGCTGTCCGCAAGCCCGATCTGGTAGGATATCTGTTCCGAATTGTATACTTCCACGAGGAAATTCCCGTTTTCATCAAGCAGCTTCTGGTCAGTCTTGAATCCTGTGAATATGTAGCGCCCGGCATAGGCCGCGTTGCCAAGGTTTATCAGCTGTGTCCTCAGCTGTATCAGCTCGTTTTTGGTTGCCTGAAGGTCCTCCGGGCTCTCGATGGAATCACTGCCGACGATGAGTTCCCTGACCCTCTGGAATATGTCCCCTATGTCGCTCAGTGTCGTTTCCGTTATTTCAAGCCATGACCGCGCATCCTTCAGGTTCCGCTGGTACTGCTGTATCTCCGCCACATCGGTGCGGAGCTTCAGTGCCCTTGCAGCAACTACCGGGTCATCGGAAGGCACCTGTATCTTTTTCCCCGTGGCAAGCTGCGCCTGCAGCTTATCCATCCTTGTCAGGTTGTTCCCGATATATTTGATCATGTTATTTATAAGCATGTTGTTGGTTATCCGCATGATGCTGACCTCCCCGGACTCATATCAATGTATCACACAAACAGTTCGTTTATCAGCGTTTCATATATTTCAGAGATCGTCTGTATCATCTTTGCAGCAGCATTATACGCGTGCTGGAATTTTACCAGGTTTGCCATCTCTTCATCGATGGAAACGCCCGAATAAGAAAGCCGCCTGTTCACGATCTGGTCGATGACTATCTTCTGGTTGTCGCTGTAATTGCCCGCCTGCTGCGAATCTATCCCCATCGTCGTCACGAGGGATTTCATGAAGTCTTCCGGGGCTCCCTCGGAAAACATGTCCGCATTCCTTCTCAGTGCGAGCAGTGCATTGAGCACATTGATATTCGATGCCTGTCCCGCCTCGTCTGACGCGGCGATCAGGTTGTAGTCATCCAGTATATCGGCACTTACGGAAAAATTCTTTGCCGTGATTTTCTCGTAGACGTCGTAAATGTCTTCAGGTTCGGAAGCGCCGTCAAGAAAATCGGATGTCGAAAGCGGCTGCCTGCTCTCACCGGTCATGGTGAAAAAGCGTATCCCTGACAGGTCCGAGTTATGGCCATACCCTGAAGCATGGCCCGTGCCGAATTCATCGGCATCGAATCCCCTGTCGCCGTCCAGGTCGATATATCCTTCGTTGAACGCGCGGGCAAAGATCCGGACGAATTCGTTAAGCTTCTTTATGTAATATGGTATCCCCTTGTAATTCGGGGAAACGAGGCCGTTGTCAGGATTGACGCTGCCTTCGTTGCCGTCGCGCATATCCAGCAGGCCTTTCAGTTCGCCGCCTTTTACGTTGAGCTTATTGCCATCGGCCCACTTCACCTCGTAAAGGCCGGGGATGTCCTCCCTGTTCACCTTCTTGCCGGCATCCCTTTGCTCGAGCGCCAGCGTGCTGACGGTGAAATGGTCCACGAGGGCTTTCCCGCTGACAGTGATGACAAAATGCTTGTCCTCCCTTCCGTCAGGAGTATACCCTACGACGACTTCGTATGCCTCTATGTTGATGAGCTTCGAAAGCTTATCCACGAGGACAGTGCGCTGGTCCCTCATGTCATTGGCCGTATTCTCGCTGAGCTCGGTTATGTAGATCTGCCTGTTGAGCTGCTGTATCTGTAAGGCAAGCGAGTTGATTTCCTCCACCTTGGTCTGTATCCTGTGGTTTATGTCATACTGCATTTCCTCAAGCTTTGTTGCCAGGTTGTTGAAAAACCTGGTGAGCGTGACGGCGTTCTGCCTGACCAGGGACCTTACGGCGGCACTGCCCGGATCCTTCGCCAGTTCCTGCAGTGAATCGAAGAAATTGCTCATGATGGCAGTGAACCCGCTGTCGGAAGGTTCGTTGAAAAGGATCTCCAGGTCGGAGAGTATCTCCCTTTTCACGCCCCATTCGCCGTATGACATGGCTTCGCTCCAGTACTTGAAATCCAGGTATTCGTCACGAATCCTCGTTACTCCGATCACCTCGGAACCCGTTCCCAGCATGCCGGTGCCGTCGGCAAGCGCCATGGGCCTCGAAGCCACCTGTATGGCCTGCTGTCTCGAATAACCCGGTGTGTTTACATTATTCAGGTTGTGGTTTACGATATCCAGGCTGCGCTGGGCGGAAAAAAGTCCGCGCACCGCAACATTCAGTCCGAAAAACGCTTCACCCATCCGTTATCACCTGCCTGCAAGGCCAAGCCTGTTCACTACGGTTTCTATCATCGAATCTATGATGTTCAGCACTCTTGATGCCGCGTCGTATGCAAATTTGAATTTCAGCATGTGTGTCATCTCTTCATCCATCGAAACTCCCGCTATTGCCGTCCGCTGTGCGTCGGCGGCTTCCACCAGCCTGCCCTGGCTTTCCGCGATGTTTGTCGCTTCGGAAGCCCTGTTTCCGACTGTGAGTATTATGTACTGGTAATAGTCGTCCAGGCTCACCAGCCCCATTTTATCCATGATCATCGCTTTATTCCTCAGGTTCGCGATTTCCAGCGCTATGGTGTTGTCTCCCGCATCGCCCGTTCTTGACGCTGCTATGAGGGACAGGTCGGAAAGGTTGGGATTAAGCCTGATATTGCCCATCTCAAGCGGCCTGGCCGGGTTTATGACCACGAAGATATCTTCGCCGTACCCGGGCGGATCCTTTATGTTCATGCCGCTTCTGTGCAGGTAGTTGATTTCCCTGAGCATCGTGTTGATAAGCGCATTGAGCCTTTTTTTGATATCAGAGATTATGTTCAGTGAGTCTCCTATCAGCGAATTATTGGTCGAGACGTCCATATCCGTGTCATATGCCATGCCGTTTATCAATGACACGAACGCGGCGTCATCGGTGTCCGCCGAGAAATCGGAGAAACTGTATGCCTTGCCGTCGAACTTTTCGGCAAACTCTGCCCAGTCCGCCGGCGTGTCCGTGATGGCAGACGCATCCATGCCCAGTTCCGCAAGCCTTGACCCCAGCTCATCCAGCTGGTCCGCCGAAAGTGTACCGTTGGTCAGGAAGAAGGCATACCTGTTCGAATCCTTTCGAAGGTCGCCGGCGGTACCTTCGACAGCTGCCGCAAACCCGTCCGCCGAGACCACATCCCTGACCGTGATCTGCACATCAAGGCCTCTTTTTGCAAGTTCTGCCGCGTATGCATCGATCCTGTCGTTTGCCTCGTCTATGCTCATGGTGGCGGTATCCACGTAGAACACCACGTCCGTCTTTACATTCGGCGTCCCGTTCTCATGGCTGCCGATGGTACCTGATACTTCGCCCCTTGATTCCATGAGCCCTTTCAGTATGCCGCCTTTTATCGGGACCACAATGTCCGTACCGGCCAGCTTGGCCACGTAGAAATTCTCTCCCGGGTTCCGTTCTTCAGCGTAAAGATCTGTGCTGACGCCTTTCTGGACAAGGAAATATCCTCCCAGCGTGATATCCACCTGGCCGTCCTGCATCTCGATAACATCCACCTTGACCAGCTTCGTGAGCCTGTCGATGAGCGAATTCCGCTGATCCCTGTAATCGGCGGCCGTATCGCCCGAGACCTCGTTTTTCAGTATCGTGACATTGAGTTTGGCGATTTGCCTCGTGATCTCGTTTATCTCGTCTATCCTGACCATTATCTCGGTGTTCAGGTCGTTCTGCAGCCTGTCAAGCTGGGCTCCCAGGTGGTTTACATACTGTACCAGGGCCTCGCTCCTCTGCCTGACAAGCGCCCTTACAGTCAGGCTGTCGGGCTCCTTGGCCAGTTCCTGCCACGCGTCCCAGAACCGGTTCAGGACGCTTTGCAGCCCCGATTCCATCGGCTCGGCCAATATGGCCTGAAGGTCGAGGAACGTCTTCTGGCGGGTTTCCCAGTAGCCAAGGGTCGAGTTCTCCTGCCTGAATATGTTGTCGAGGAAGGCATGCCTGATCTGCCGGATCTCCTGGATATCCGCTCCGAGCCCCATCTGCACGAGCCCGGCACGCGTAAGCACGGTCTCGACAGGCCCGTTCTTGATCATGAGCTGTTGCCTGACATATCCGGGCGTATTGACATTGGCTATATTATGACCGGTCACATAAAGCCCGCGCTCATTGACCGTAAGGCCTGACCGGGCTATTTCGTAACTGGCGAAACTTACTCCCATATGCCCTCCTATAGTTTTACATCGAAGAAATTCCTTTTCCCCGGATCATTCGACTGTCCGGATTTGCCGTATGTGTCTCCTGCGGACCCGGCATTTGAAAGGACGTTGATCGAAAAATCGATATATTCGAGAGAATTTTTTATGAGCTTCGTGTTCAGTTCATTTGAGTCCTTCAGATCCTTAAATACAGAAGTCATCTTCTCCTGGCACCTGGCCAGTTCTTTCGACTGGTCCTCCGGGAGCACCTTTCCCAGTTGTGATACGGTGATGTTTTCGGCATCCATCCCGATTTCCTTCGAGAGCTTTTCAACAAGGTCCTCGCGGCTCTGTTCCAGTTTCGCGAGCCTAAGCACCAGGGACTGCTCGACCTTCGTGATGTTCTCGAGTTCCGTCACCTTTCCCTGGACGATGATGTCCGTTTTCTCGCGTGACAGCCTGAGCAGCGTTTCATATATTTCCGCTTCTTTCTCCAGTATCTCTGTGAGTTTTTTTACCGTTCCGGTATCCAAAGTATCACCACCTGACATGACCGGAAAAACCGCTTCCGGAAAAAAGAAAGGAGCTTTTTACTCCTCCCGGATCATCATGCTTTCCTGTCAAAGACACTCCTTATGACCTTTTCGGCTACATCGCGCCCTTTCACATCATACTGGCCCGCTTCGATCTTCCCCAGGATACCTTCCACTTTTTCCTGCCGGATATCGGGCACTTCCCTGAGGGCCTTCAATACTGTCTGAAAATCCTTCGCCTCACTTGAGATGGACAATACATCCTTCCCGGATGTCACGGCTCCGGTTCTACCTACCCTGCCCGTATTCTTTTGTGGACCATATATGCCGGTTATCTTTGGCACATCTCCTGGTATCCTCATTCTAACCACTCATCCTTAAATACTTGATTTCTTTTCGGTTCAAATAGTATATCGGAACAATGCAAAAGTTTATTAACTGGTAAATTGTTTTCTTCCTGCCGAAAATCATTTATCTTTTTCATATTCCTTGTTCAGGTATCTCATCCCCAGCGACTTCCTGTCGGACGTGTTCGTGCTGTCCAGTTCCATCCTGAGCTGGCTCGCCGCAGACCTGAGTCCCGACGCGATGGTCCTTTCGCAGTCCTGGCAGTACCTGCCGGTCTTGATTGACCTGCCGCAGTTCTCGCATTCCAGCAACAGGTTGCCGTCATCGTTTGCTATTTCCAGCCTGCCTTCCCTCAGGAACCTTTTGATCGTCTCAACGCTCACATCCAGTTCCGTGGAAACCTGGGTCAGCGTGGCGCCGGGATTCTCATAGAGATATTTCCTGATCCTCTGGAAATCCTCTTCCTCTTTCTCCCTGCACGCCGGGCAAATAGGCACTCCTCCTATGTAATTGAAAATTTTCCCGCATTTCCTGCAGTTCCTCACATCTGGCATGAAAACCCCTCCCTCATCTACTTTCTGCCTGTGGCGACCACTACAGCGAATACTTTCACCGCACCTGCCTGCTTGAGCACTCTGCTGCACTCTTCAAGCGTGGACCCTGTTGTCAGTATGTCGTCGACCAGCAGCACCGACTTTCCCCTGACCTTTTCGGGTGACATGACAGAAAAAGCACCCCTGACGTTCTGGTTCCTCTTTTGCCTGTCCAACAGGCTCTGGGCTTCCGTATACCTCTCCCTTCTCAGGAATTTTGAGCATTCCGGCAGCTTAATGATCCTGCTGAGCGCCTTCGATATCAGGTACGCCTGGTTGTATCCCCTGATGAATTCCTTGTGCTTGTGTAGCGGCACGCTGATGACCATGTCGTATTCCCCGGGATCCGTCAGCTTGCCCAGTCTGTCGGCGATCAGCCTCGCATAGGTCGTGTAATAGCCGGGCTTGTTGTAGAATTTGAACCGGATCAGCGACTCCTTCACCATGCCCGTGTATTCGAATACGCTCAGTGCTCCGTCGCAGTGACCGATCTCATCTTCCCTGCTGATCCTGATCATCCTGTTTTCCGAGAACGGGAGCCTGCCGCAGCACTGGGCGCAAATGTGGATGCCCGCGCTGTGATCCAGCAGTTGCTGGCAAAAGATGCACCTGGGAGGATATATCAGGTTCAGGATGGTCTCGATAAACCTCAATAGCCGTCAGCCCGCTTTCATCAGATAATATCGGCATATGCCGCGAAATTTTTAAGCTTGTCCGCAAGACCGGAATAGCGCAAGGTCTCTCTTTTGTTTCCCACCATCCGAAGGAGGACATCTTCGTCGCCCACCAGGACGACCATCTCCTTTGCCCTTGTCACGGCTGTGTAGAGCAGATTCCTTGTCATCAGTACTTCCGGCCCCGGAAAGATCGGCATGACGACAACAGGAAATTCCGAGCCCTGGCTTTTGTGCACTGTAACGGCGAATGCAGGTTCGAGTTCGTCCAGGATGCTGTAGTCATATACGACCAGCCTGTCATCATCGAACTGGACGCTTACTTTCATTTCCTCGTCATCTATCTGTACGACTGTCCCCATATCGCCATTGAAAACCCCGGTCCCGTCGATCCCGGCATTGCCGGGCTTCTCCCACCGGAGGCTGTAATTGTTCCTTACCTGCATCACCCTGTCGCCTTCTCTGAGGATATGGCCCCTGGTAACTTTCTCCGCCTTTTTGCCGTCCTGCGGGTTCAGGGCTTTCTGCAGTTCCACGTTCAGGTTGGCCACGCCCGCCGGCCCCTTTTTGGTCGGAGAAAGTACCTGTATGTCCTTCATGGGATCAAGACCGTAAGTGTCCGGCAGCCTCCTGGCACACAGGTCGATGACCGTCCGCAGGATACTTTCCTGTCCGCTTCTCGGAAGGAAGAAAAAATCCTTGTCCTTCGCATTCAATATCGGTGCCTCGCCCCTGTTTATCCTGTGTGCATTCACAATGATAAGGCTTTCCTCCGCCTGCCTGAATATCTCGGTAAAGCGGACGGTCCTGATACCGCTGCAGCTTATGATGTCATGGAGCACGCTGCCCGGTCCCACTGACGGCAGCTGGTCGGCGTCCCCGACGAGGATGAGCCGCGATCCCGAAGGTACAGCTTTCAGCAGGTGGTACATCAACATTATGTCCACCATGGACGTCTCATCTATGATCACAGCGTCGGCCTCCAGCGGGTTCGCTTCGTTCCTCTGGAAGACCGGCTCGCTTTCATCGTCGGTGTACCCGATTTCAAGCAGCCTGTGGATGGTTTTTGCCTCGTGCCCGGTGGCCTCGGTCATCCTTTTCGCCGCTCGCCCGGTGGGCGCCGCAAGGGCTGCCCTGCACCCGTAATGTGCCAGCAGGCCCAGTATGCATTTTATGATCGTCGTCTTCCCGGTACCTGGGCCGCCGGTTATGACCATCACGCCGTTCATCATGGCCTCGCGTACCGCTTCCCTTTGCCTGGGATCCAGTTGTATGCCTTCATTCTGCTCGAATTCCCTTATTTTTTCTTCCAGGTCTTCCAGGTCGCCTGCATGGCTTGTCCGTGACAAGGCCAGCAGCCTTTTGCACACCCCGGTTTCCGCGGTATGGAACGCAGCCAGGTAGACATTGCAGCCTTCTTCCGTCTTCTCCGTGTATATGGCCCTGTCAAACATGAGGGACACCAGGGCATCCTCGATGCCGTCATCAGGGATCCCGAGCAGTTGGGCCGTATATTGTCTCAGCATGGTCTCAGGAAGGTATGTATGCCCGTTGGATGCAGCATGGGCCAGTATATACCTGATCCCGCTTTTGATACGAAACAGCGATGCGGGATCTACTCCCAGCTTCATCGCGATCCTGTCGGCCGTTCTGAATCCTATCCCGAATACATCCTCGCAAAGCCTGTACGGGTTCTCCCTGATCATGGCGACGGACTTGTCCCCATATGCCCTGTATATCTTTATGCAGACCGATGGGCTGACCCCGTACTCCTGCAGGAACATCACCACCTCCTGCAGGCCCTTTTGCTCGTTCAGGACCCGTCCGATATCCATTGCCTTGGCAAAGCTGATGCCCCTGATCTCTGCCAGGCGGCCCGGTTCATTGCTTATCACGTCCAGCGCCGATGCACCGAACCGCTCGACTATCTTCCTTGCGGTAACGGGCCCTACTCCCCTGATTATGCCGGACGCCAGGTATTTCTCGATCGCATCGGCAGTGTGGGGCAGTATCTTTTCATACATCTCCACCCTGAACTGGTCGCCGTAGTCGGGATGCCTTTCCCACCTGCCGTTCGCTTTTATGGTTTCCCCTTCGTTTATGAACGGCATGTATCCCACGGCCGTGATGAACTTACTGCCGGAAGATATCTCGCAGACCGTATAGCCGTTAGCCTCGTTCTTGTATATGATTTCTTCTATGACGCCTTCAACAAGTGTCTGCTCCATTTTCTCACGCTTTGAGGTCTGTGTATGCACAGTCTCCGGGTTTGGTAGTTTACAATATATAGTATATTACACTTTCGACGGGGTGAAAAGAGAGCGTGATGCCCGGGATAGCGTCAACAATTTGCAGGAATAAATATCAAACTCCTACTCAATACATCAAGTTCCCGCGTTGAATACCTCTAATTACCACATAAGGTCTGCCCGTC
>DGEQ01000035.1:0-3396 GCA_002386045.1 Hungateiclostridiaceae bacterium UBA3922
CCGATCAGCCGGGGATCGATGTCGAATATGCCGATCGTTTTGAAACCTCTTTTTTCAAAATTCTTGTAATGGGCCAGCGCCTGCCCCATATTGCCGGCGCCGATGATTATGCAGTTGTACTGTTTGTCAACTCCGAGTATTTTCGATATTTCATTGAAAAGAGCTTCTACATTGTATCCGTAGCCCTGCTGCCCGAATCCGCCGAAGCAGTTGAGATCCTGTCTTATCTGGGATGCTGTTATGCCCATCCTTTTGCTGAGCTCCTTCGATGAGATCCTGGTTATATCCATCTTCAACAGATCATACAAATACCTGTAATACCTGGGAAGCCTCTTTATGACCGCAATGGACACATTCTTTTTCTGAGCCATGGATAGCCTCCTTCCCTTAGATTCGTGACATCCCCCACTTTCGATTATATTTCTTTGATATTTTTTTGTCAATATTGCCGCAAACCGCGCATTCTGCTAGAATTATTCACGGTGCTGAACATGATAATACTGTCGTGCAACAATATATGTTTTTCATATGGAACTGATATTATCCTGGACAACGTCTCCTTCAGGCTCCAACAGGGTGAAAAAGCCGGCCTCGTGGGAGTCAACGGCGCAGGCAAGTCCACCCTGTTCAAAATCATAACAGGGCGCCTGAAACAGGATTCGGGAGAAGTCTTCATATCCAGGGACCTGCGGATCGGGTATCTTGAACAGGGTACCGGCCTCGAATCGGACAACACGATATGGGATGAGATGCTCATCCCGTTTTTATCGTTTATTTCCACGGAAAAGCGACTTAAGCAGCTGGAAGCGGAGATGGCAGGCGAAAAGGACGAAACGCGCCTCGATTCCATGATGAGGGAATACGACAGGCTCCTGGAACGATTTTCCCGCGACGGCGGCTACGAGTACAACAGCCGCATCAGGGGAGTACTGAAAGGCCTGGGGTTCGACGAGTCCCAGTTCGCCCTGCCGATCAGGGCGCTCAGCGGAGGCCAGAAGACGCGGCTCGCACTGGCCAGGCTCCTCCTCGAAGAACCTGACATCCTGTTGCTGGACGAGCCGACGAACCACCTGGACATAGCGGCGACGGAATGGCTCGAGGATTTCCTCAAAAGCTACCGCAAGTCACTGATCGTGATATCGCACGACAGGTATTTCCTCGATACCGTGACCACGAAAACCATCGAGCTTGAGAACAGCAGGTGCACCACGTACGAGAAGAGTTACTCGGGCTATGCCGAGCAGAAAGCCAGGGACCGGGAAATACAGCAGAAACACTACGAACAGCAGCAAAAAGAAATAGCCCGTATCGAGGCATTCATAGAAAAACAACGGCAGTGGAACAGGCAGCGCAACATCATAGCCGCTGAGAGCCGTATGAAGGCGCTGGACAGGATGGAGAAGATAGATGCCCCGGACAGGCTGCCCGACAGCATAAACATCAGGCTGCAGAGCAGCAGGTCCAGCGGCAACGACGTGCTGTCCGTCAGCAGTCTGTCCAAAAGTTACCCCGGAAAGGAACTTTTCCGCGGCATAAGTTTTGAGGTAAAAAAGAGCGAAAGAGTATTCATAATCGGCCCGAACGGCTGCGGCAAGTCCACGCTGCTGAAAATACTCGCCGGAAGGCTCCGCCAGGACGGCGGCAGCTTCAGGTACGGCCATAACGTCATAATCGGATACTACGCCCAGGAACTTGAAGAACTGGACGAGAGAAGCACTGTCCTCGAAGAGGCCTGGGACGGCGACGACAGGCTCACTCTCACGCAGATACGCAACGTGCTTGCCCGGTTCCTGTTCACAGGGGACGATGTTTACAAAAACATCGCGGTCCTGAGCGGCGGCGAAAAAAGCAGGGTGGCGCTGGCAAAGCTCATGCTGTCGGGCGCGAACCTGCTGCTTCTCGACGAGCCGACCAACCACCTCGATATAAACTCGAGGGAAGCCCTCGAGGAAGCACTGCTTTCATATGACGGAACGATCATCGCCGTTTCCCATGACCGCTATTTCATGCGCAAGCTGGCCACAAGGATCGTTGAAATGACGAACGGCTCCATCGCTGATTATAACGGCGGCTATGGATTCTACCTCGAGCACCGGAAAACCATGGAGGCAAACCAGGCCGAGGCCCGGGAAAGAACGGCCACCGCATCGAAGCTGGAACACCTGGAAAGCAAGGAGGAACGCGCCAGGAAGCGCAAGCTCAGAAAAATGCTGGCAGAGTGTGAGAACGAGATAAACAGGGCGGAAGCCAGGCTGGCCGAAATATCCGAAGAGATGTCACGCGAGGACGCCCTGAGCGATCATGTTTTGCTTGCCGCCCTGCACGGCGAACAGACAGAGCTCGAAAACAGGCTGGAGGAACTTTACCGCCAGTGGGCAGACCTCGCGGAGCAGTGCGGGGAAGAAAGCTGACCGACACCATCCCGGCTTCATTAATTCATCCTGGCCATCATTGCTTTCATCCTGACTGCCGTTACTTGAAATAATCGTCTATCCCCTTCTTGATCGCTTTCGCTATGAGCGCCTGGTATTCATCCGTAGCCAGTTTGCTCTCTTCCCCGGCATTGGAGAGGAACCCGGTTTCAACGATGACAGTCGGCGTTTTCAGGTTCCTGGTTATCACGATGGTCGGTTTCACCTGCGGTTGACGCTTGTTGTCCTTATCTACTTTATCCCTCAGCGATTTCTGTATGCATTCGGCCAGCTTCTTGCTTTCCGGCGACTCGGCCGGGTAAAAGGTCTGCGCCCCGTAATAGCGCGGATCCGTGAAGCTGTTGGCATGGATGCTCACCACGATGTCCGCCCCGCTGTTGTCCATTATCTCCTTCCGCCGGGTCAGGTCCTGGAGCCTTTTGTAATATATGTCCGTGGTACCTTCCTTATAGACGAGCTTATCTTCCTCCCGCGTCATGATTACGTTGTAGTTGTCCTGTTCAAGCAGTTCCTTTACCTTGAAGGCGATCTTCAGGTTGAGGTCCTTCTCCTTGATGCCGCTGTAGCTGCTGATTTTCCCCGGATCCTCGCCCCCGTGCCCGGCGTCCACGATGACCGTCCTTTTGGCTGCCGTCTTTTCCGCTGTCATGGCTGCCTTCGAATCCACATCCATGTTAAGGCTGTATATGGCCAGCAGCAGTGCAAAAATCAGTCCTATGAGGATCAAGTTGGACTTCCGCATCACAATGATCATAAAAAACCCGTCCCCCTATTCAGATTCAATATATGAATATTCGGGGACGGGTTGGACATATTACAGCACTATTCGGCCCGTTTCAGGTATCCGTCAGGTATCGTCCGTATCCCGGACCTTGTCATCATCCTGGGCTTTGTCGCGTTTCAGGTTTTGTCTTCATCGGCGGTTTTATCCACATCCCTGGCATTCGCCGCATCCACGGTTTTG
>DGEQ01000035.1:3596-3906 GCA_002386045.1 Hungateiclostridiaceae bacterium UBA3922
GCATCCACGGTTTTGCCTTCTTTCCTGGCCTTATCCGCACTTGATGTTTTGCCCGTGCTTTTGCCCGTGCTCTTCTTTTTCTTCTTCTTTTTCGGCTTGTTTTCGTTGAGCGTAGGATTCCACGGGCTCTTGGTAAAGCCCTTCTCCGGGACCGGCTTCTTGCCGAATATCTTTTCCTTTACGTTGATCCCGTAGAAGCCTGCCAGGTAACCAAGCATCGTTATAACAGGAATGAGCAGTATCGACACGAAATAGGCCAGATCTGTGTCATTGCCCCATTTCACGACGAAAAGCAGCGGACCGAGAAAGC
>DGEQ01000035.1:4179-4841 GCA_002386045.1 Hungateiclostridiaceae bacterium UBA3922
AACTTCAGCACCGCAACGACCGCCGCCAGCGGCACGGCGCCGATCAGGCCGTAGACAAGCCCCTTGAGCGGGTAAGGGTGCATGTTGTACACAGGCTTTTTTTCCCTTGCGGCCAGCTCCTTCAGGTCAATATACACGACATAGAACAGGAAAATGAAAAGCAGAAGGCTGTACCACGGCAGCCATGCAAGGAACGTTTCCCTTGTCTTCGTCAGCCCGAGCAGCGGATAAAGGAAAACTATGAAAACAAGATCCGCTACTCCGTAAGTGTACAAAACTCTCAGACCTTTTCTGATATACATCTTCATAAGCACATTCTCCCGTCACTTGTCTTTTCGCTTGTCCTTAAGGTATACGCTGCCAACTATCGACTTGGCTTTCTTTTTCAGTTCTGCGGCGATCTCGCCGACCTCGAGATGATTGCGCAATTCCCTGTGTTCGTTGGACACGACGGCTATGGACAGGGTCATTATGGGGTACTGGGTGACCTGCCCCCTCCTGTTCACGGTGCTGATGAAACCCGCACGCTTGTCCACGTCGGAATAAAGTTCAGGGACCCTCTCGTCGAATTCCTTTATTATGTTTTCACAGAGCGCGTCCACGTGCCCGGGGTCGGTTATCACGACAAAATCATCTCCGCCTATGTGCCCTATGAAATCATC
>DGEQ01000035.1:5071-5821 GCA_002386045.1 Hungateiclostridiaceae bacterium UBA3922
GGGAAAAGCCGTATACGTCGTTATAAGCCTTGAAATTGTCCACATCGAGATACACTACGGAGAATATCATCCCCCTGGCGATCCTGTGGTTGATCTCGGACTGGATCTCCAGGTTGCCCGGCAGCCCCGTCAGCGGGTTTGCCCACCTGTTCCTGTCGATCCTCAGGAGAGTGTTCCTGACCCTGCTTACCAGTTCCCGCGGGTTGAAAGGCTTGGTGATGTAATCGTCGGCCCCGAGTTCCAGGCCGGCAAGCTTGTCCTCTTCATTCCCCTGGGCAGTCAGCATGATGATAGGTATAAGGTTGTTGCTCTCATCTTTCCTTAGCAGTTTACATACCTCGAAACCGTCGATTCCCGGCATCACGACATCAAGGAGCACAAGATCGGGTTTCTCTGTCGCAACCATTTTTATGCCATCAACACCATTGTTTGCTGAAACGACCTCATACCCATGTTTTGTCAGTATGTCCGTGGTCAGTCTTACCATCAGTTCTGTATCATCGATCACAAGTATTTTTTTCTTAAACATAGCGCTCCCCGCAAAACGCATTCCAGCTGGCAGAAATATTGCTACAATTATATAATAGCACTTTTGATGCAGAACACAATAGAATCAGTTCTATATGATAGCGTCAAGACTTTGTAGGGATAAATATCAAACTCCTACTCAATACATCAAGTTCCCGCGATGAATACCTCTAATGACCAAATAAGCTCTGCTCGTCCTGCCTGCCATCTGCAGAACAGGTA
>DGEQ01000110.1:0-250 GCA_002386045.1 Hungateiclostridiaceae bacterium UBA3922
GGGAGAGACGATCTATGGCATGAAGAGGACCCACATGTGCACTGAACTCAGTGCGGCAGACGTGGGCAAAAAAGTCACCGTGATGGGATGGGTCCAGAAACGGAGGAACCTCGGCAGTTTGCTGTTCATCGACCTGAGGGACAGGACGGGTATAGTACAGCTGGTTTTCAACGACCAGACTGAAAGAGGGCTCTTTGAGAAAGCTGAAACTGTCAGAAGCGAGTACGTGATCGCCGCCTCAGGGGTAGTG